>CATPBU010000030.1 GCA_955652455.1 Candidatus Dormiibacterota bacterium | reverse complement strand
TGTCGGCGATGGTCCGGTAGCCGTGATCGCTGGCATGGGGCGCGGGAGTGTTCTCCGCCTTGGCCAGGACGCTCGGGTTGGTTTCCTTCACCATCTGCTCGCAGAAGTCGACCATCAGCAGGTTGTCCTGGAAGATGTTGTGGTCGAACATGTACTCCGCGGCCTCGCCGAGGTTGACGATCCACTCCGCGATCGCTGGCGGCTTGATGCCGAACGCCATGTTCTGCGCATATGTGGCGCAGGTGGCGTGGTTGTCACCGCAGATGCCGCAGATCCGGCTGGTGATGAAGTGCGCGTCGCGCGGGTCCTTACCCTTCATGAAGATGCTGTAGCCGCGGAAGATCGACGAGGTGCTGCGGCAGTCGGCGACGACGCGGTTGGCGAAGTCGATCTTCGTGAAGATGCCGAGACTACCGACGATGCGGGTGATCGGATCCCAGGAGACCTCGGTCAGGGTTCCGGCTTTCGGGGTCCCCCCCTTCTGCATGACTGTCGCCATCGGTGGTTTCTCCTAACTTCTACGAAGAACGGTTGAGGGGCCTGTCGACGCCGCCCGTCTGCGGCTCGTAGCCCGTGGTCAGCTCCGGCCGGTTGTGGCGCCACTTCGGCTCCTTGTTGACCGTGTTGTGGGTCACGCTGCGCAGGGTGCGGATGGTCTTGCCGTAGGTGGCGACGAGCCTGGTCGAGAACTTGGCCCCGGGCGGCTCGTCCATGAACGGCATGAACTTGTCCGGGAAGCCCGGCATCGTGCAGCCGATGCAGATGCCGCCGACGTTGGGGCAGCCGCCGATGCCGGCCATCCAGCCGCGCTTGGGGACGTTACAGTTGACCACCGGTCCCCAGCATCCGATCTTCACCAAGCACAGCGGCGAGCCGTACACCTTGGCGAACTCGCCCTGCTCGTAGTGCGAGCCGCGGTCGCAGCCATCGTGGACGGTGGCGCCGAACAGCCATGTAGGTCGCAGCTGATCGTCGAGCGGGATCACCGGGGCGAGCCCGGACACCTGGTAGAGGAGGTACAGGACCACCTCCATGAAGTTGTCGGGCTGCACCGGACAGCCGGGGACGTTGATGATCGGCAGGCCGCCCGCCGACTTGAAGTCCCAGCCGAGGTAGTCCGCCAAGCCCATCGCGCCGGTCGGGTTGCCCTGCATCGCGTGGATGCCGCCATAGGTGGCGCAGGTGCCGGCCGCCACGACCGCCACCGCCTTCGGAGCGAGTCGGTCGATCCAGGCGTTGGTGGTGATCGGCTGACCCGTGGCCGGGTCGGTGCCCACGGCCGCCCAGTATCCGCCGTTGTTGGCGTTGAGCTTCTCGTTGGGGATCGATCCCTCCACCACAAGGACGAATGGGTCGAGCTCGCCGCGGGCGGCGGCGAACCACGGCTTGAGGAAGTCGTCGCCGTTGTCGTACGCGAGCACCGGGTTGTAGAGGTGGACGGTCGGAAGGCCTGGAATCGCTCCCAGGAGCACGTCCTCGATGCTCGGCTGCGTGGCGGCGGTGATGGAGACGGAATCGCCATCGCAGCCAAGGCCAGCAGTTATCCACACGATGTGGACGTCTTTGACGGGAGGTTCCTTCTGCGTTTTCCGCCCGTACGGCGCTGCCTCGGTCACCATTGCGGCACACCTCCCTGGCTGCGGTGGACACGTTGTGACGGCGCGGAAGCCCGCGCGAAGCGGCCACTGTAGGCACCCCATCCAACGGCGTCAATAAGTGCGGCTGCCACCTAAGAAGTGCGCACCCAGCGCCGATCGGCGGTTGCGTTTTTGCGTCCGCGGGTTCATCCTCACCTGCGCACCAAGTGCGCCGTCGGCCTCTCGTTCGCAACCCGCACCCGACGGCCAGAGCACACTGTCGCAGCCGTAAGAGCCACCACTCAGCTCGGAGGGAGGCACATCCGCCAGGCTGACCCGCCGAGTGAGCACGCCGAAGGCTCTCGACTGACCGTCCAACCCAGGAACTACCTGCGTCCTTGCCTGCTTCTCCTGCTCGGCGAGGAGCCCACGTACGGCTATGAGCTGCGCGACAAGCTGGCTCGGCTCTCCCTCGGACACTGTGACCCCGGCACCGTCTACCGCACCCTCAACATCATGGAGGATGACGGTTTGGTGCACTCGACGTGGGAGCGCTCAGCGGAGGGACGGCGACGCCGTCGCTACGACATCACGCCCGCCGGCAGCGATCTCCTCGACGCCTGGGCGCGTGAGCTATGCGGGATGCGTGACATGATCGTCGACTTCATCGACCGGTACGAGGCCAATCACAACGGCCACGAGTCAGTGCCAGGGATCCCCTCCCACGGTCGCATCCCACTGGCCCAGGGCGAGGAGGCGTCCGGCGCGGCTGGGGCGGCCCGACCGATCACCCACCCCGTCCCGTACGCCGGGGCGGTCGGGGACCTTCGGCGGCCGGACTCCGCACCCTCGGGACGCGATCACGATGGTGATTCGCCTGCCCCGCAACGTATGCTCGGAGGCAGCGTGGTGTGACCCAGAGGAGAACCATGGCTTCGCCGTCGCGCGACGGGGAATCCGTCGAGGAGACCCCAAATCCGAGTGGGCGCGGCGAACATGGGGCGTGTCGCGTTCAGAGGGTTACCTGCGGACGGTGCGGTTGGCCCAGCGTGAGCGTCGCGCAGGACGGCCTCCGCGTGCTCAGCTTCGTCTGTCACTGGTGCGGTAAGACCACGATCGGGGTCGTCGACCCCAGTATCAAGCGCAATGTGATCTTCTGAGCCTTCCCGAGCCGTACCCAGCCAGGCAGGGCCGCACGATGGTCGGGGTTGGCGGGATTGCCTCCGGGATCGCCTCCAGACCAGAGGGCGCTCGCGAGGTTGGTTGCTGATGAACTCGCGATGCATCGCGGGTTGCCAATCGACTGACGTGATCGAAGCTCTCAGCCAGCTGGGTGCAAACATCATAAGGCTGAGCTTATGACTCATACAGAAACAGTCGATTGACATTCAGTTGAGGCGTCGGCAGGGTCAAGCGAGGGCGGCCCTCATTCTGAGCCAGACCGATTGGAGAGCTATGGCATCTCGGGCACTCAATGGGCCGGCCGTCCGTCTGGAGGGCTCGGGGGTGGCCAGCCACTCGTGCACCGCAGTGCCCAAGGCGGTGGCGAGTTGACCTTCGGCGAGCCCGTCGATGCGATTGCTGCAGCGACGAGCGCCGCCGACAAGGCCTCGCATGACCTGTCGGGGTTCAGCCGACGCTCGGGAAGGATGGGCTATCGCTTCCTCGCCCGATGCCGCAAGTGCGGCGCCGAGGTCGCGATTGCTCGCGTGTCGGGAGGGTGGGATTACCCCTCTGTTTCCGGGTGCCCGACACCATGACCGATCCAGCCCTCCACGCCTGGCGCAGCGACCCGCTGCGCGTTCCCGCTGGGCAGGCGGCACTCGCTAGGCGCGCGCGCGCGAACGCACAAGCCCGCGCTGGCTGACATCAACTGAGAGGTGCGCATGACCGGGAAGAGCGCGTGAATCCCCCATGTCCGATGAGGTGCTCGAGGAACAACCGCCCGCTCGGCGGCATGCGATCCCCCTTCCTCGTGACGACGTGCCAATCTCGGCGCAGGGGGATCTTGGGCGCCGGGACGAGGACAAGGCGCCCCACGGACACCTCTGCCTCCACCGCCTCCCGCGAGAGGAGCGTGACCCCGA
>CATPBU010000029.1 GCA_955652455.1 Candidatus Dormiibacterota bacterium | reverse complement strand
CGCTGTGCCGCCGGCTCGTCCTCACGACCGAAGCGGGCGGACAGCTGCTCCACCGCGCGGGTCACCTCGCGGCGGGCGGCCGGCTGGCTGGCGCGCTCCACCGCTCCGCCGAACGCGCCACCGACCGAGTAGACCGCCTCGACGCGCAGCTCGCATCCTCCCCTCACGGGCTTGACGTCGATGCTGATGGTGAGATCGAGGCCCTCCTCGAGCACCAGCACCATCCGCTTGGGAGCATCCATCTGCCTGACCATGAGGATGCCGCGCAGGTGCCGGCCGACCAGCCCGGCCTCCACCTCGAAGCGTCCGCCGACAGCTCGCTGGGGGCCGCCCACGTGCCGGACCCCGCGGACGGCGGGGAGCCAATCGGCGTTGGCGATGTCGCTGACCACCGCGAAGGCGCGCTGAGCCGAGACCGGCAGGGTGGCGGCGGCGCTGGCCTTGATCATGCTGTGGAGCCTCAGTACATGACCGTGGCGAAATCGCCACAGTTCTCGAAGCCGACGCGGCGGTAGACCCGCAGCGCGGCCTGGTTGTAGCCGTTCACGTACAGGCTGACCAGCGGAACCGTCTCGAGGAGCATCGAGCAGAGCGCGGCCATGCCCGAGGTGGCCACCCCCCGTCCGCGCCGCGAGGGCGCGGTGAAGACCCCCTGGACCTGGACGACCTCCGGGGTCCACGCACTCAACTCGGCCTTGAAGACCAGGTCTCCCCTGTCGATCCACGCCCAGCTCCAGCCGCGGTCGACGAGCTGGCTCATGCGCACCCGCCACGCGGTCCGATCGGGGGGCGCACTGTCGCCGCTCATCTCCTCGCGGTGCATCATGCCCGCGGCGGTGGCCAGCACGTCGACGTCCTTGCGGGTGGTGCTCCGCAGCGGTGCCGGGGGGAGGACGCGCAACCGGCGGCGGTCGACCACCATGACGGGCTGGGGGTCGCGGACCTCGCGAGCCGGGCGGCGGTTCTCGCTGCAGGCGTGCAGCGCGAGCACGGCGCGGCGTGGACCGACCATGAGGTGCGGCGGGGTGTGCGCGCGGGTGGCCTCGGCGAGCCGCGGCGCGTCGCCTGTGTCGGGCAGGTAGGGCACCGTCAGAGGACCGGCCAGCACCGCGGCGCGCAGCTCGGTGCCGTCGGAGACGCACCACCACGGCGCGGCGGTGCCGAGCAAACGCAGCTCGCTGCGCAGGTACACGTTGTGCACAGGATCGCCATTGAGCAACCGCGCCAGCGCTGCTGCCTCCGTGGGGCCGACTCGGCCGACCGTCAGTTGGGTCACGCCACGATTGTGCCGCGCGCTGTCCGGCGGGCGCGTGAGCACGTGGCCGGAGTGCGGAACCACGCCACTAGACTGGGCCACGTCCGCGCCGCCACCGCGTTGAGGTCTTCTCCGTTGGTCCGAGTTCGCCCTTGGTTTGCCATCGGCCTGCTGGTGTGCTGCGTCATACCCGGATGCGGCAGTGGCGGGACCTCCCCGGACGCCAGCACGGCCTCCCCGCGCGGATCGGCGAGCCCGCCGCTGGGCACCGTCGTCAGCGCCGGAACGTTCAGCACCGTGGTGCCGCCGGGGTGGACGAACACGATCAGCAACGCGGCCGAGGTGCAGAAGCTGAGCACCGAAGGGCGGGTGGCGTACCTGGTCGAACAGGGGCCTCCCGGCCAGGCACAGCCGAACGTCAACGACGTGCGCGCCAACATCAACGTCGTGTTGCCGACCCAGATGGTGCCGGACGACCAGATCATCCCCTACCTCACCAGCGTGTCCAGCACCAGCGCCACCAACCTCAGCCCACCGCAGCAGTTCATCCTCGACGGCGCCACCGGACACTACGTCACCTACGACCGCGACATCCAGGGCACGCCCGGCGAGAGCCGCGACCTGGTGGTGAACCACGGCGCCACCACGTACCACATCGTCCTCAACACGTCGCAGTTCGCGTTCAACCAGCAGCTGGCCGGGCTGCAGGCTGTGCTGACCGCGTGGAAATGGTCGCCGTCCTGAGGTTTTCTGGCAGGATCGGCGCGTGCTGATCATGATGAGCGCGCAGGCGACCGAGGAGGAGGTGGCCAACGTGATGGCTCACGTGCGCGACCGCGGCTATCAGCCCATCGAGCTTCCTGGGGCCGACCGGCTCGCCATCGGTGTGCTCGGCACCAACCCCGCGACGATCCGCGACGCGGTGGTGGCACTTCCCGGAGTCATCGACGCCATCCCGGTCAGCAAGCCGTACAAGCTGGTCGGGCGCGAGTGGCATCCGCACGCGTCGGTCGTGCATGTCGGCGCTGTACCGATCGGCGACGGCGCATTCGCGGTCGCGGCTGGACCGTGCGCGGTGGAGAGCGAGCAGCAGCTCGTCGACACGGCCCGGCAGGTCAGGTCCTCCGGCGCCAACCTGCTGCGCGGCGGTGCGTACAAGCCGCGCAGCTCTCCGTACTCGTTTCGCGGCCTGGGTGCCCCCGGTCTCGAGTACCTGCGGCGCGCCCGCGAGCTCACCGGCCTTCCCGTTGTCACCGAGGTGCTGACGCCGGGAGACGTGCAGGCAGTCGCCGAGGCTGCCGACATGCTCCAGGTGGGCACGCGTAACGCGCAGAACTTCAGCCTGCTCGAGGCAGTCGGTGAGGCCGGCAAGCCGGTGCTCCTCAAGCGCGGCCTCAGCAGCACAATCGAGGAGTGGCTGCTCAGCGCCGAGTACGTGGT
>CATPBU010000028.1 GCA_955652455.1 Candidatus Dormiibacterota bacterium | reverse complement strand
CGGGCTGCAGTCGCCCGACTCACCCACCCAGCGGGTGGGCGGGCCGCCGCTGGACAGCTTCACCAAGGTGCGCCACCGCGGCCAGATGCTGTCGCTGGGCAACGCCTTCTCCGCGGTGGAGGTGGAGGCGTTCTTCGGTCGCGCCGAACGCGGCGCCGGCCCTGTCGACGCGTACGTCTGCGAGTTGAAGATCGACGGCCTGGCCATCTCGCTGACCTATCGCGACGGTGCGCTGGTGCGCGCCGCGACCAGGGGCGACGGCGTCGAGGGGGAGGACGTGACTGCCAACGTCCGCACCATCCGCAGCGTGCCCATGCGCCTGCGCGACGTCGACGCACCTCTGCCATCCGAGTTCGAGGTGCGCGGCGAGGTGTATCTGCCCAAGGCACGTTTTGCCGCCTACAACGCCCAGCTCGAGGAGGCCGGAAAACCGAGCTACGCCAACCCGCGCAGCGCGGCTGCGGGTGCGGTTCGGCAGCTCGACGCCAATGTCACCGCCCGGCGCGGCCTGTCAACGTTCATGTACCAGCTCGAGCCGTCTGCGCGCGTGCTCTCCCAGGCCGCCGTTCTCAACCTGCTCGAGTCGATGGGCTTCCGCGTCAACCCGCACCGGCACGTTGCCGGCTCCCTCGACGAGGTGCTGGCGTACATCGAGCACTGGTCGGAGAAGCGGCACGGCCTCGACTACGAGACGGACGGTGTGGTCATCAAGGTGTCGTCGCTGGCGCAGCAGGCGGAGCTCGGCAAAGTGTCACGGTCGCCGCGGTGGGCGATCGCCTACAAGTTCCCACCGGAGGAGGTGGAGACAGAGGTGCTCGACATCGCCGTCCAGGTCGGTCGCACCGGTGCGGTCACCCCGGTCGCTCACCTGAGGCCGGTGCTTGTCGCGGGTTCGACGGTCCGCCGGGCGACGCTGCATAACGAGGACGAGGTTGCGCGCAAGGATGTGCGTATCGGCGACACCGTGCTCCTGCACAAGGCCGGCGACGTCATCCCCGAGGTCATCCGTCCTCTGCTTGACAGGCGGCCCCGCGGAGCCAAGCCGTGGGTGATGCCCAACCGCTGTCCCGCCTGCGACAGCGAGCTGATTCGCGAAGAGGGTGAGGTGGTGCGGCGCTGCCTCAACCCACTCTGTCCCGCCCAGCGGCGCGAGCGGCTGCGCCATTTCGCCTCGCGGTCGGGGATGAACATCGAGGGACTCGGCGAGGCAGTCATCGACCAGCTGGTCGACGCGGGATTCGTCGCCGACGCGGCCGATCTATTCGCCGTCACCGTCGAGCAGCTGCTCACCCTAGAAGGCTTCGCACAGCGCTCAGCCGAGAAGCTTCACCAGTCGATTGCCGCGCGCCGCACCGTGCCACTGACACGGCTGATCAATGCACTGGGCATCCCCCACGTCGGCGAGCACACGGCGTCGCTGCTCGCCGAGCACTTCGGCACCATGGATGCGCTGGCTGGGGCAAGCGCGGATGAGTTGACCTCGGTTGCCGGGGTCGGGCCGGTCGTGGCTCAGAACGTGGCGCGCTGGTTCGCCGTCGGGCAAGGGGGTGAGCTGGTGCGTCGCCTGCAGGCTGCTGGGGTCATCGCGGAGCCGGTGCGCGCCTCGGGGGAGGGCCCCTGGAAGGGCCAGTCCTGGGTTCTCACCGGCAGCCTGGAATCGCTGACCCGACCCGAGGCAGAGGAACGTATCCGCGCGCTCGGTGGGTCGCCGGGGTCGAGCGTCAGCAAGCGCACCCACACCGTGGTCACCGGGGCGGCGCCGGGCAGCAAGCTGGCCCGCGCCCAGCAGCTGGGCGTGCGTGTGCTCGATGAGCGGGCGTTCCTCGACGAGCTCAGCACAGCCAAGGACTGACACAGCGCCGGAGAGGATCGGTCGTCGCCGTACAGTGGAACGGTGAGCACGCAGACACTGTCTCGCCGCGCCCGCCTGGTCGACAACCCTGACCTGCTGCGCGCCCGACTGCGCGCCGCGCCGACCGGGGCCGGTGTGTACGTGATGCGCGACCTCGAGGGACGCGTCGCCTACGTCGGCAAGGCCGCCAATGCTCGAAGCCGGCTGCGCTCGTACTTCACGGGCATCGACTCGCTCCCAGCACGCACCCGCACCCTGGTCGAGCGCACCTTCGACTTCGAGGTCATCGACTGCCTCAACGAGCGCGAGGCACTCATCCTGGAGAACACGCTCATCAAGCAGTACCGGCCGCGCTACAACGTGCGGCTCAAGGACGACAAGAGCTATCTCTACCTGAAGATCCCCAAGCCAGGAGCCGGCCCGCCGCATGCGCCCGGCACCGCTCGCGAGCAGGTGCGGGTGCCCCGCGGCGAGGGCGGCGCTCGCGCCACCGAGTTTCCGCGTCCCTACTACACGCGTCGGATGATCCGTGACGGTGCGCGGTACTTCGGCCCCTACACGAGCGCGCAGTCGCTGCGCACCACGGTCAAGTCACTGCGCACCATCTTCCCGTTCCGCACCTGCAGCGACGAGATCTTCGCACGGGGTCGCGTCTGCCTCGACTACCACATCAAGCGATGCAGCGGACCGTGCGAGGGACGCATCGACGCCCCGGAGTACGCCACCCTGCTTGACCAGGTCGAGCTGTTCATGCAGGGGCGCAGTGACGCGCTCGAGGAGCAACTGCGGCGGCAGATGGCCGGCGCTGCCGAAAGCCTCGATTTCGAACTGGCCGCCCGCTTCCGCGACCGGCTCCGGGCCATCGATCGCGTCGCCGAGCGGCAGAAGATGCTGACCGGCTCGCGTGCCGACGAGGACTGCATCGCGGTGGCGCTCGAGGGCGGTCGCGCCATGGTGGCGCTGCTCTCCGTGCGCCGCGGTCGGGTGATGGCCATGGAGACGCATGAGCTGGAAGGTGTCACCGACCTGGGAGCCGGCGATTGTCTGGGAGGCTTTGTGCCGCAGTACTACGGCAACGCTCCGACGGTGCCACGCACCATCCTCGTGTCGGACGCCATCGATGACACGGCGGTGATCGAGGACTTCCTGACCGAGCAGCGTGGCGGACCGGTCACGCTCCAGCACGCTCGTCGCGGCCGGCCGCGGGAGCTCGTCGAGCAGGCCCGCGCCACCGCGCTGAGCGCGCTGCGACAGCGCCGCATCGTCGACGACTTCGACGCCGAGCGCACCGAAGCGTTGCTCGTCGACCTCGCCGACCGGCTTCATCTTTCTGGTCCGCCGCGCCGCATCGAGTGCTACGACATCAGCAACACGATGGGCACCAACTCGGTCGGTTCCATGATCGTGTTCGAGGATGGCCGCCCCAAGCCGGCGCACTACCGGCATTTCGGCATTCGCACCGTTGAGGGCAGCGACGACGTCGCCTCGATGGAGGAGACCCTCCGCCGGCGCTTCGCGCGCCTGCTGCGGATCCACGCCGAGGGAGCTGCCGTCGACGACATCCCCGTCGACGACCCCGCAGGCAGCAACGGCGGTGTGCGCGTCGAGAAGGCCGGTCGCACACCCGCCGCCGGGGCAGGTGACGACAGCTTCGGCATCGTGCCCGACCTGGTGATCATCGACGGAGGCAAGGGTCAGCTCAACGCCGCGTCCCGGGTGCTGCGAGCCGCCGGGCTCTTAGACGTGCCGGTCTTCGGCCTGGCCAAGCGGAACGAGGCGCTCTTCTCACCGGGGGTGGCGCGTCCGACGATCATCGAGAAGGACAGCCCGACACTGTTCCTGGTCCAGCGCGTGCGCGACGAGGCCCACCGGTTCGCCATCACGCACCACCGTGCCCGGCGTGCCAAGGGTGCCCTGCGCTCACGACTCGACTCGGTTCCCGGGCTCGGGCCAGTGCGCAAACGGGCGCTGCTGCGCCGCTTCGGCAGCGTCGACGGCATCCGCGCCGCGAATGTCGACGAGCTGACGCAGACCGTGCCCCACCCCGTGGCGCTGAGCATCAAGGAGCTGCTCTGAAGGAGCCCTCAGGCAGGTTGCGGCGGTGGCGGCGGCGCCAGCACGCCCGGCGCCGAGTTGGTCACCTGGTCGATCGCCGCCGACGTCTCTGTCTCTGCTCCGTCGCGGATCAACGGCGTCCAGCTAACCGCCATGCTGGCTCCCCCGGCCGCGGATGTGCCGACGTCCCAGCGGCCGCCGCTCGAGCTGACCACAGCAGCGGCGATCGCGAGTCCAAGACCCGAACCACCAGGTGCGTCGCTGGCTCGTCGGAAACGGTCGAAGACGCGGCGGCGCTCCGCGGCCGGGATGCCGGGGCCAGAATCGTCGACCACCAGTCGCACCCGGCCGTCGCGCCGTCCGACATGCACATCAATGGTCCCCCCTGTCGGGGTGTAGCGGCAGGCGTTGTCGAGCAACACACCGAGTAGCCGGTCGAGCCACTCAGGGGGTGCGCTGATCATCGTGGACACCGGCTCGACCGCCACGGAGAGCCTGAGACCATGCGCCTGCGCGACGGCTTCGAAGCGGGTCGCGGACTGCGCGGCGAGGACGCCGAGGTCGGTTGCCTCCGACGTGGGCGCTCCTGCCGTGCTGTCGAAGCGGGCCAACCAGAGCAGGTCGTCGACGAGGTGACGCATCCGCTTGCTCTCCACGCCGACGGCCGCAAATGCGTTGCGATACCAGGCGACGTCACGTTCGCGTTCGAGTGCCAGCGACGTCTGCGCCTCGATGACGGAGAGTGGGGTGCGCAGCTCGTGCGATGCGTCCGCGGTCATCTCGATCTGCCGCTGGCGCGCCCGCTCGATCGGGGCGCCGACGCGGCGACCGATGGCCAGCGCGCCGAGGAACACGACGAGGAGCAGGATCGGCCCGACCAGCAACCCGGCAGTGAGGATGTTGTGCTGCGTGGTGGCGACGTTGTCGAGTGACTGGCCGACGACCACTCTCGCGTTGGGGACCACGACGCCATTGATGTCGATCGCGGTGGTGACACCGTCAGCGCGCAGGTCGCTGCCGTCCGAGAGCTGGACTGTGGTCGGTGAGGTGACACCGCGGGCGGCGTCGGGGAGAGCCAGGGATGGCGTCAGCGATGACGACGGCTGAACCCGGCCGCCGGCTCCGACGAGGTAGGTGGCTCCGCCAGGGATCACCACCCACCTCAGCAGGGGCTCCCGGTAGGCAGGCCCGGTGCTGGGGAAATCGCTTGGGCTCGCGGGCGTGCCGTTCAGGTAACCCTGGAGACGATCGTCCACGGCAGCGGTGAGGTTGCGGGTGACGATCATCATCACCGCTCCCGCGATGACGCCGTACGCCACCAGGACCATGGCGGTGGCCACCAGGGCCACGCGCAACGATACCCCGCGCACGTCGCGCACGGGGCGCCTGAACAGGCCCACCAGCCGGGAGTGAGCGTCGCTCATGCGTGCTCCAGCCGGTAGCCGGAGCCGCGCACCGTGACGATACGCACGCCGGCGTCGGGCAGCTTGGCGCGCAGCCGGCTCAGGCGGACGTCGATGGCGTTGCTGCCGAGCGGATCGGTCTCGTCGCGCCACGCCTGCTGTGCGATGCTGTTGCGATCGACCACCTGCGGCGCGCGGCGCATCAGCAGCTCGAGGATGTTGAACTCGGTGGCGCTGAGGTGCACTGAGCGACCGTGCGCGGTGACCTCGCGCCGGCCAGGGTCGAGCTCGAGGCCACCCCGCACCAGCGTCGCGCTGTCGGTGCCCGCGGGTCGCCGCTGCAGCGCGCGGATGCGAGCCAGCAGCTCGCCGAAGTCGAAGGGCTTGACCAGGTAGTCGTCGGCGCCGGCGTCGAGGCCCTCGATGCGGTCGGCGGTGGTGTCACGCGCAGTCAGCATCAGCAGCCGGGTGGGCCGCTTCTCGCGCCGCGCCCAGGCAACGACGTCGACGCCCGAGGTGCCCGGCATGCGCCAGTCCAGGACGGCGACGTCGTACTCGTAGAAGCGCAACTGAGCGATGGCCTCGTCGCCTCGCGACACCGCGTCGACGAAGAAGCCGTGATCCTCGAGGCCCTGGACCAGCACCTTGCGCAGGCCGGGATCGTCCTCGGCCACCAGGATGCGCACGGTCAGCTCCTCACCGATCGGGTCATGTGTTCGAGGATAGGCCAGAATGCGTCTGAATCTACCCGTGGCACCTTGCGCTTGGGTGACACCGGCGGAGCGGTCGGGAGCTGCGCAGCCGCCCCCTACAATTCGCCCTCGTGAAGCACGCCGTGCCGGGGTCGCAGACGTGGATCATCACCGGCATGAGCGGGGCGGGCAAGGCAACCGCTCTCAGCGCGCTCGAGGCGGCAGGCATCGCCGGTGTCGACAACCTCCCTGTCTCTCTGATCGCCGCCTTCACGTCCACGCCCCGCTCAAGCCCGACGGTCGCCGTTGTCGACAGCCGGCGGGGAGACGAGCTGACTGACCTCGAGGCCGTCACCGGAGCTCGAGTTGTGTTCCTCGACGCGCCCGACTCCGTGCTGGTCCGTCGTCTTGCCAACAGCAGCCGCCCCCACCCGTGCGCGTCCGCCGGGGCCGGGCAGGCCGCCGTCAGCGCCGAGCGCAGCCTCCTGGTCCCGTTGCGTGCCGCCGCCGACGTGGTCATCGACACGGGGGCGATGACCGAGGCCGACCTTGCTGAGCGGATCCTCGAAGTGGTGGCGCCTGGTCGCGGCGAGGCGGCCGCCTTCCGCTGCACGGTGTCGTCTTTCGGCTTCAAGTACGGACCCCAAGCTGAAGCGGACTGGGTCATCGACAGCAGGATCCTGCCCAACCCGTTCTGGGAGCCGGAGCTCCGCCCACTCACCGGGCTCGACGAGCCGGTTCGCGACTTCGTGATGAAGCACAGCGAGTCGCAGGAGCTCGTCGAGCGCAGCGCCGCGTTGCTCGCCTGGGTCATCGAGGCCGCCCGGCGGCGCGAACGGAGTGCCTTGCACGTCGCCGTGGGATGCACCGGAGGGCGCCACCGCTCGGTGGTGATCGCCACCGAGCTTGCCGCACGGCTGGAAGGGGGAGACATCAGCGTCGACCTCCGCCACCGCGACGTGCACCGCCCCGACCCGCGCTGAGCCGACCGTGCCGGTGAAGGGCGGTTCGTTCACCGAGAGCGTCGTCGCCGAGCTCGCTCCCCACGTCCCGCCGCTGCCGCACTGCCGCGCGGCTCTCCTCGAGGGGATGAGCCTCACCGGCGACCCTGCGCTCGCTGCCACGACCATCGAGACGCCGCGCGCGGTTGCCGCGCGGTGCGCCGTCGCGATCCTTCACGCGGACGGGAGCACGGGCCACGCTGTCCGTGTCCGCGCCGCCCGGCGGGTGCGCTACCGGGT
>CATPBU010000027.1 GCA_955652455.1 Candidatus Dormiibacterota bacterium | reverse complement strand
TACGCGGACCTGCGCGACCTGTTCGCGGAGTTGCCGCACCGAGACGACGTGGCGGTGGTGACGCTCACCGGGAGCGGCCGTGGCTTCTGCTCCGGTGGCGATGTCGACGAGATCATCCGGCCGCTGCTCGAGGCCGATGCGCCCAAGCGGTTGGAGTTCACCCGCATGACCGGCGCGGTGATCGAGAACATGCGCCGCTGCCCACAGCCGGTCATCGCCGCGATCAATGGGGTCGCCGCCGGTGCCGGCGCGGTGCTCGCGCTTGCCTCCGACTTCCGCCTCATGGTGCCGTCGGCGACCTTCCGGTTCCTGTTCACCCAGGTCGGCCTGTCGGGCGGCGATATGGGTGCCGCGTACCTGCTGCCACGTGCGGTCGGGCTGGCCCGCGCCACCGAGATCCTCATGTTCGGCGACGCCATCGAGGCGCAGCGCGCCCACGACATCGGACTGGTGCATCGCGTTGTCGACGCCGAGTCCCTGCAGGCGGAGACGGCAGCCCTCGCGCAGCGCATCGCCACCGGCCCGACGGCCGCCTACTCGGCCACCAAGCTGATGCTGACCGCGGAGCAGGACATGGACCTCGCCAGCGCGATCGAGCACGAGGCGACGAGCCAGGCACTGTTGATGGACACCGATGATCACCGCGAGTTCCACGCAGCGTTCACGCAGCGGCGGCCGCCGCGATGGGTGGGCCGATGAGCAAGACGGAGCACACCATGCTCAACCCCGACGAACTCGGTCCCGCATCCGGGTTCAGCCACGTGGTGCAGGCGGCGGCCGGACGCACGCTCTACCTCGCGGGACAGGTCGGTTGCGACGCAACGGGAGCCATCGTGGCAGGCGGGATCGTGAGCCAGCTCGATGCCGCACTCGGACGCGTCGTCACAGCGCTTGCCGCGGCCGGCAGTGACCCAGAGAACGTCGTGGCGCTGACTCTGTTCACCACCGTGATGGCGTCATATCGTGCCGAGCGCGCACGCATCGGCGCCGTCTACAGGACGCACTTCGGGCGGCACTATCCGGCAATGACGCTGGTCGGCGTCACGGACCTGGTCGACCCGGCGGCGGTCATCGAAGTCACAGCCATCGCCGTGGTCCCGGCCGCTCCCGGTGATAGTGGGCGGTGACGATGTGAACATCGTCTGCGCGGGGGGGGGCCCCGGCGGCCTGCTGTTCGCGATCCTCGCCCGACTGGCGGACAGTGACCACACGGTCACCGTGCTGGAACGCAACCGCGCTGGCGATCCGTTCGGCTTCGGAGTCGTGTTCTCCGACGAAACCCTCGCCAACCTTCGAGGGGCCGAGCCGACCACCTTTGAGCGCATCGAAGCTGAGATGCGCTACTGGACTGAGATTGACATCCATCTCGGCGACCGGTGCTTGCGGTCCGCTGGGCACGGCTTCGCGGCGCTGGCACGGCGGCGGCTCCTTGCCATCCTCGCCGAGCGAGCGCTCGAGGTGGGTGTCGACATCAGATACTCGACGCCCGCACCCGCGCTGGATGTCCTGAGCGCCCAGCACGACCTCGTCGTGGCCGCCGATGGCGTCAACAGTCAGCTCCGGACCGCGGGTGCCGCAACCTTCACACCCACGCTCGAGCAGGGCAGCGCTCGCTACGTGTGGCTGGCCACCACCCGGCCATTCGAGCGCTTCACGTTCATCTTCCGCGACACCGAGGCCGGCGTCGTCCAGGCTCACGCCTACCCGTACAGCGACAGCATGGTGTCCTTCATCGTCGAGATGGAGGAGGCGACGTGGCGCCGTACCGGGCTCGATGACTCTGCCGCCTCGCTGCTCGCTCCCGGTGACAGCGATCAGACAGCGCTGCTATTCACCGAGCGCGTCTTCGCGCCCGACCTCGCCGGTCATCCTGTGATTGGCAACAACTCTCGATGGCTGCGTTTCACCACGGTGACCAACCGCACCTGGAGGAGCGGGAACGTCGTGCTGCTCGGTGACGCGGCGCACACCGCGCATTTCTCGGTGGGGTCCGGCACCAAGCTGGCCATGGAGGACGCAATCGCGCTGGCGTCGGCATTGCGCGCGCAGACGTCGCTGGCCGCAGCCCTCGCCGCCTACGAGGCTGAGCGGCGTCCCGCCGTGGAGAGCACGCAGCGGGCCGCACGAACCAGCCAGGAGTGGTTCGAGGGTGTGCGCCGGTATGTGACGCTGGCACCTGAGAGCTTCGCCTTCCAACTGATGACCCGCTCGCAGCGCATCACGTACGACAACCTGCGCCTGCGCGACGCGGCATTCGTGGGCCGCAGCCTCGACTCATTCTGGCGAGCCACCCCGGAGGCGGTCCGGCCTGTCGACCCGGCAACGCCTCCCCTCTTCCACCCCTTCCAACTGCGCTCGATGCGGCTGCGCAACCGCGTGGTTGTGTCCGCCATGGCCCAGTACTCAGCGGTGGATGGCATCCCCGACGACTGGCACCTGGTGCACCTCGGCAGCCGTGCGGTGGGAGGCGCCGGCCTGGTGATGACCGAGATGACGTGCGTCTCTGCAGACGGACGGATCACACCGGGGTGCACCGGACTGTGGAATGACGCGCACCAACGGGCGTGGCAACGGATCGTTGCCTTTGTGCACACTGACACTGCCGCGCGTATCGGGCTTCAGCTTGGCCACTCGGGACGCAAAGGGTCGACCAAGCCACTCTGGGACGGCGATGACATTCCTCTGGATTCCGGCAACTGGGAGTTGCTCGCACCATCGCCGATCCGCTACCGCACTGGGCTTCAAGTTCCCCGGGAGATGACGTCCTCGGATATGGCGGAGGTGTGCGAGCAGTTCGTCGCGTCTGCGCAGCGCGGCGCAGCCGCCGGATTTGATCTCCTCGAGCTGCACTACGGGCACGGCTACCTGCTGTCGTCGTTCCTGTCGCCGATCACCAACCGCCGCACGGACCAATACGGGGGGTCCCCGGAGGCTCGCATGCGATTTCCGCTCCAGGTCTTCGACGCGGTCCGCGCCGTCTGGCCCACGGAACGTCCCATCTCCGTGCGAATCTCCGCGACCGACTGGATGGCGGACGGTTTCAACGCTGACGACGCGTGCCTGCTCGCGTCGACCCTGCTCGCTCACGGCTGCGACATCGTCGACGTCTCCAGCGGCCAGGTGGATCCCGCCGAGGAGCCCCGGCACGGGCGGCTGTGGCAGACGCCCTTCAGCGACCGCATCCGGCAGGAGGTCGGCATCCCCACGATCGCGGTTGGCGGCATCGCCAGCGTCGATGACGTCAACACAATCCTGCTCGCCGGCCGCGCCGACCTGGTGGCGCTGGCGCGACCGCACCTCGTCGACCCGTACTGGACGCTCAACGCAGCGATCGACCTGCAGTACCGGGGGCACACCTGGCCCGTGCAGTATCTGAAAGGGCAGACGGCGCGACGCCGTGAACAGAGCGCCGTGGCCGCAAGCGAGCGTGATGTGCGATGACGGACAGCGGCCTGCGCCACCCACTCGACAACGCGCGGCGCATCGCGCGCGAAATCCTGGCACCAATCGCCGAGCGTGGCACTCCGGGGCGGGTGAACCGTGAGCTCCTGCACGCTCTCAGCGACACCGGCCTGCTGGGCCGTGTATTCCCGGAATCCGTTGGTGGGATGCAGGCAGCGTCGGTGTCGGCGTTCGAGCTGTGTGTGCTCCGGGAAGCGCTTGCTCGCGAGTGCGTGGAGGCGGAGACGGCGCTGGCCATGCAGGCCCTGGGTGCGTACCCGATCCTCCAGTCGGGCACGGCGGCGACCGTCGAGCGCTGGGTGCCCGGAGTGTGTCGCGGCGAGTTGGTGGCGGCATTCGCGCTGACGGAACCGAGCGCCGGTTCCGACGCCGCGGCCCTGGAGTTGCGGGCCGAACGTCGCGGTGACGGATACACGCTCACCGGCACCAAGACGTGGATCTCCAATGCCCCGGACGTTGACGTGTACACGGTGTTCGCGCGCACCACCGAGGCGAGTGGCGCCCGTGGCGTGACCGCCTTCGCCGTCAACGGTCATGCCCGCGGGCTGCACGGAACCGCGATCGACATGATCTCCGGACACCCCATCGGCAAGATCGAGTTCGACGCCGTATCCGTGCCCGCCGACTGCGTGCTCGGTGAGGTGGACAAGGGCTTTGCTGTTGCGATGCAAACCCTCGACCTCTTCCGGCCCAGCGTCGGGGCGTTCGCTGTCGGCATGGCCCAGGCTGCGCTCGATGCTGCGCTCGACCACGCCGGCTCCCGGCGCGCGTTCGGCGGTGTGCTCTTCGACCTGCAGTCCGTCGCTCATCGCCTGGCAGGGATGGCGGTGCAGGTGCATGCCGCACGGTTGATGGTGCACGACGCGGCGCGTGCGTACGATGCCGGCTCGCCGGATCTGACCATGCGCTCGTCGATGGCGAAGCTCTTTGCCACCGAGGCCGCGCAGGATGTTGTGGACGCGGCCGTGCAGCTTCACGGTGCCACGGCGCTCCAGAACGGCCACCTGCTTGAACATCTCTACCGGGCGGTGCGTGCACCGCGCATCTACGAGGGGGCGAGCGAGCTGCAGCTGACCATCATCGCGCGTCGCCTGCGCTCGTCTGGGAGCTCGGATTGACAGCCAGCGCTGCGCCGGCGGGGGAGCCGGTGGCCCTGCCCACGCCGAAGTCGCTCATCCTCGACATCTACGGCGCCCAGGTGCGTGGCCTCGGCGGATGGCTGGCCGTTGCCAACCTGGTCGCGCTGATGGCCGACCTCGGTCATGACGACAGAGCGGTGCGAGCGGCGGTGGCACGCATGAAGAGGTCGGCCCTGCTCTCCGCGGAGACGCGCCGCGGGGTTGCGGGCTATGCGCTCACCGACCCCGCCCTGGAGATCCTGCGCGACGGTGACGAGCGCATCTTCGCCTCGTCGATCCCGACGACGAGGGCGGAAGGCTGGGTGGTCGCCGTCTTCTCTGTTCCGGAGCAGGCTCGCGAGCGCCGCCATCGTCTGCGCGCACACCTCGTCCGGCTGGGATTCGGTCAGGTGACGCCTGGTGTGTGGATCGCACCGTCGCGGATGAAGCCCGAGGCCCGGCGGCTGCTCGCCCGCGCCGAGCTCTCTCAATACGTGAGTCTGTTCGAGGGCGAGTACGAGGGGTTTTCCGATCTTCGCGATGTCGTGGCGCGCGCCTGGGACCTCGCCGCGCTTGACGCGGGGTATCGGCAGTTCATCGCGATGCACCGCCGGACTGCGACCGCCTGGCGGGCGCCGGCAGCGCGCGGCAACCTGCGGGGGTTCGTCGACTACATGCGGGTGCTGGCGGCGTGGCGCCGGTTGGCCTACCTCGACCCTGGCCTTCCGACCGAGCTTCTGCCCCGGCGGTGGAACGGTGAGCGGGCTCGCTCCCTCTTTGCACAGCTGCACGCGACGCTTGCACCACGAGCCTCGGCGCACGTCATCGCCCTCGTCGATGGTCAGCCGTATGCGTAGACGTACCCGTCGACGCCGCCAAAGAACACCCGACCTCCCGATATTGCCGTTGACGACGCGATCGAGAATCCACCGGCAGCGCTGAGCAGTGGCGCGCCGCTGGAGAGCGAGAATGCGTGTTCAATGCCGCCCTCATCGCCCCTTTACGGCATTGGCTCGGCCATCAGCCCTCGACGGTCGCACGGGATAACACCGGGTCGTGACAGTCGCGTCACTGACCCTCAGATCCAGAGGTCGGCAATCGTGCGAGCCTGCTCGATATGTTCAAACACACCATTCGTACCGCCATCGTCGTCGCTCTATCAGTCGGGCTTGCATCGGTGGGGTCGACCGTGGTGCAGGCCGGTTCGCCGTCGCATAACGCGGCCAAGTCACCTCTCTCGCAGATGCACACCAACCTTGATCGTGCGGCGACCGCGGCGCCCCATGGCGCAGCGCCGGCAGCTGCGGCGACCCCGGGTGCACCGACATCGAACACCCCGGCAGCGCAGCGGTCGGCAACACCGCCCGGCTCACGGTCAGGCGTCACCTGCGATGGCAGCACCGACACCACGGCAGCCCTCCAGGCGGCAGTCGACGGCGGCGGCACAGTGAACCTGCCCGCCGGCACCTGCGTCCTCACCAACCGGATCGGCGTTCACGTCGCGGTGACCATCTCGGGAGCTGGAAGCGGATCAACGTTCCTGGTCCAGCACTCGAGCGAGAATATCTTTCAGATCAATGCTGACAACGTGACCGTGGAGAACCTGAACCTCGACACGGCCACGTTCAACCCGGGGCCTGCCATCCCCAAGCTGCCGAAGCCGGCCGTTCTGTTCAGCCGTGCAAACAACACGCACCTGTTCAACGTGACCGCCGAGGCGGGCTCAGGGTTCGGGATGCGCTTCACCGGCCCGAGCCCGTGCGCCAGCTATCAGCGGGGCGGGACGGTGCTCAACAACGTCAACGTGACCACGACCGGAACGGGTGGATTCGCAGCCGTCGACATCGATTGCCAGAACCACGCGACAGCCACCGGCATCACCATCCACGGCGGAATCCTGGCGCTGTTCAATGACGAGAACACCACGGTCAACGGCGAGACGTTCACCCCGGGGCCGCTTGCCAAGAGGTGCGCACCGCCGTGGTACATCACCGGCCCGGCAGCCAGCATCACTGTCCAGAACGTGATGTCACACGGGGGCCCCGGGGTCGTCCGCGGGACGACGTCGAACATCACCATCCTCAGCCAGATCATCGCCGGTCTCAACTGCTAGATAACAGCGGCACAGACGGTGACGGCGTGGAAAATCAGCAGGCGCCCCTGCTGACTTTCCTGCGTCCCGACCGGGACTCAGCTCTGGGCCTTCAGCTTCCGCACGGTGAACTGCTCGACGGACCCGGTCTCCGGTACCGCGCTGTCCGGCAGCAACGTCTACGTCAACTTCTGCAAGTGGGTCTATGCACTCCACGCTGCACCGACCGGACCGGGTACGACCAGCGTGGTCTGGCGCTCCCCGGCGACGGCGGGCAAGGCCCGGAGCTCGCCGACGATCTCCGGCGGCGCCAACGACCAGGTC
>CATPBU010000026.1 GCA_955652455.1 Candidatus Dormiibacterota bacterium | reverse complement strand
GCTCTCCATCAACGCCGCCAAACCGTTCAACTACCACTTCGACCTCGGGGCTCGGCTCGCCGCCCTCCGCACCAGCGGAGTGCTGATCATGAGCAGCGGCAACGTCGTGCACAATCTGCGCGGCCTGGATTGGGGCAATCCGGACGGCGGCTTCCCTTGGGCGGAGCGGTTCGACGACGCCGTACGTGCCAGGATGGCCGAGGCGCCTGCCGAGGTTCTCACCGTCGACGCCCGTGAAGAATTTCGTCTGGCGGTGCCCACCCCCGACCACTTCCTGCCCCTGGTGTACCTCGCCGGGCTCACCGCCGCCGGTGGCCACGCCACCAAGGTCCTCGTCGACGGCTACACGTTTGGATCGCTGTCGATGACCTCGTACACGCTCGACGCCGAGTGCCCGGACCGGGCAGAAATCGATGCACCGGCCGCCGAGCTTCCCGACCCTGCGCTTGTCCCCCCAGAGGAAACCAACACCTGACCACGGCCCGCAGCAATGGGGCTCATGTTCAAGGTCATTTACGCAGCCCTCGACGGCTCGAGGGCCGCCGACCGAGCGCTATCCCTCGGCAAGGATCTGGCTCTCGAGCAGTAGTCGCGCCTGGTGATGGTGCATGTTGACCAGGTCCCCCGCATGAGGGTGCCCGCGCCAGGCGGGACTCTCCAATGCAGCGTGGACATCCGATGGCGGAGCTGGTCGTGACTGCTGAGGACCGCGCGGCGTTGGAGTGTTGGACGGCCCGTCGCAAGACGTCGCAGGCTCTGGCGCTGCGGTCGCAAGGCATCACGATCAGTCGTGCGCCGGTGTCATGCGCAGATGGGATGTGGGCGACGACGGTATCGACGACCAGCACTCTCACCTGGCCGGTCACCAGCGCCAACTCGAGGGCCTCGATCTGGCCGTTGATCTCGATGTCGCTGGCGGCCGTCCGCGTCGATCTGCTCCAAGAAGTGGATGCGGCTCAGGTCGGCGCCTGCCGCGAGCAGCCGGGGGACGATGACGGCGGCGCGGTGGTCCTCTGCGCTGGCGATGGCAACGTGCTGGGGCGGCCCGAGCCAGTCACCAGGGATGATGCCGCGCGACCAGCCGGCGGCTAGGCGAACGGTCTCAAGGGACTTGCCGAGCCCGGCGTCGCCCACGTGACACGCTCGGGCTTGACGGAGGTCGCGGGCACCAGTCGGACGCCGACGGCATCCACTGCTGGCTGACTGACGGCTCCGATCCCCTGGTCGACGTGCGCTCCCATCTCGTCCCACGCGCGCTGCTGCTCACGAACCAAACCGACCGACGTGCCCAACCTCGTCAATCGGGAATACCACCCCAAGCTGGCAGAATCACGGCATGAGCGACACGCTGACCATCACTGACAACCGCACGGGCCTGAGCTATGAAGTCGAGGTGTGCGACGAGACAGTCCACGGCACCTCGCTTCAGGCGATCAGGAGTAGCGGCAGGGCACGTGGTCTTCTTGTCTATGACCCGACACTGAGCGCTACAGCCGCTTGCAAGAGCGGCATCACGTTTCTTGACGGCGAGAGCGGAATCCTCCTGTACCGCGGGTACCCGATCGAGCAACTGGCGGAGCGCAGCAGCTTTCTCGAAACCGCGTACCTCCTTATCCATGGTGAGCTACCCACCGCTGCGGAAGCGAGGCGGTGGCAGCACGACATCATGACGCACACCCTGGTACATGAAAACGTCAAGACGTTCATCGACGGCTTTCACCACGACGCCCACCCGATGGGAATTCTCCTCTCCACCGTGGGTGCGCTCTCGACGTTCTACCCGCAGGCGACGCGCGTCTACGACGAGGGGCAGCGGCGGATCTCGATCTACCGCCTGATCGCCAAGATGCCGACGCTGGCGGCGCTCGCCTATCGCCACTCGCGGGGGTTGCCCTACAACCCGCCGGACAATGAACTCTCGTACGTGGGTAACTTCCTCAGCATGATGTTCCGCATGGTCGAGTTGAAGTACGAACCTGTGCCCGAGATCGAGCATGCCCTCGACGTTCTCTTCATCCTGCTCGCCGACCACGAGCAGAACTGCTCGACGAACGCGATGCGAGCCGTGGGCTCGTCGCACCCCGACCCGTACTCGACGACGGCCGCGGCCATCGCCGCGCTGTACGGCCCGCTGCAGCACGGCATCACCGGCGAGGCGGTGGTCCGCATGATCGAGCGGGTGGGCTCGGTCGACCGCATCGCCGGCTTCGTCGCCGACGTCAAGGCTGGCCGGGAGCACCTCGTGGGATTCGGTCATCCCATCTACAAGAACTACGACCCGCGCGCCAGGATCATCAAGACGATGGCCGACCAGGTGTTCAGTGCCACGGGGCCGTCGCGACTGCTCGACGTCGCTCGGGAACTGGAGCGCATCGCGCTCGAGGATGACTACTTCACGTCGCGCAAGCTCTTTCCAACCGTCGACTTCTACAGTGGGTTCATCTACCAGGCGCTGGGAATCCCGGTCGAGATGTTCCCGGTGCTCTTTGCCATTCCGCGCACCGCGGGATGGCTGGCGCAGTGGGAGGAGTCGCTGCTCGACCCGGAACAGGGGATGGTACGGCCCCGGCAGCTCTACACGGGACGGCCGCAGCGCGACTACGTGCCGGCGGAGCAGCGGAGCTGATCGTGCGCGCGTGGTGATGGACCGCTACGGCGGTCCGGGAAGTGCTTAGCGTCGGCGACCTGGCCGTCGCAATCGAGCGATACCTCCGTCACCAGACCATCCCCTCACCAACCAGCTCGGTGGATCGGGCCCTGCCGCAGCCAGTTGTGAGCGCCGAGGTGCTAAGCGTCGATATCGGCGATCCAGTCAGCGTGGCCATGATCCGATGCTCAGGCGACAGCGGCGGTGTGACGATCCGTTCGCGCTGGCAGGACCAGGGCGGACACACCCGGTGATCGTCCACGCCGAACCTGCAGACGGAAGCCCGTATACCGTCAGGAGGCCGCCACGCCCTCGCAGTCAAAGGATTTGGCCGGGAGAACGCAGCGTCGCGCTGGCGCTCCCGGCCGGGGATCAGCTCGAGGCGGCGGCCGAGCCCAACTGATCGACAGCAGCGACTCCGAACTCGTACTGCCACTCGACAAGCTTGGCGACGATGTCGAAGCTGCGATCCACGATGGTGTCGATCGCCGGCGTCAGCTCGTCGGACTTGGGAAGCATGGAGACGCTCAACGGAACAAGGACGGAGGTGAAGCTCTTGAGGACCCTGGTGGCCGCCAGCTTGATGTCCGTGGTCTGTCGGAGGCCTTCCACCACAGCAGCGTTGGCGGTGCGGGTGTGCTCGGTGTAGTCGGTCATGGCATTGTTCCTCGAGGCCTCTGGGTC
>CATPBU010000025.1 GCA_955652455.1 Candidatus Dormiibacterota bacterium | reverse complement strand
GTCAGACTGAGGTCCACGGCTGAGCCAGCCTACAGTGCGAAGGGGGAACTGCGTTCCCCCCTCGGGCACCCCCCAGCAGCGGTGTCAGCTCCGGCGACGTGAAGTCGCCTGCGCCGACCGGACGTTAAATCAGTAACGCGGGCGCAGCGGCGACAATGACCGGATGCAGGCAGGTCGCGCCGTCTTCCCGTTCACAGCCATCGTCGGCCAGGAGCCGATGCGCCAAGCGCTGGTGCTGAACGCCATCAACCCGGCCATCGGCGGCGTGCTGATCCGTGGCGAGAAGGGCACGGCCAAGTCGACCGCCGTCCGCGCGCTGGCACGCCTCCTTCCCGAGCAGGATGTCGTCGTCGGCTGCCAGTTCGGTTGCCCACCGGATGCGAGTGAGCAGCAATGCGCAGACTGCACCACACGGATTGCTGCCGGCGAGGAGCTGCCCCGCGAAGTGCGCCAGATGCGTGTCGTCGAACTCCCCATCAATGCCAGCGAGGACCGGGTCGTGGGCAGCATCGACATCGAGGCGGCCATCAAGACGGGGGAGAAGCGCTTCGAGCCTGGCGTCCTCGCCGAGGCCAACCGCAACATCCTCTACGTCGACGAGGTCAACCTCCTCGACGACCACATCGTCGATGTGCTCCTCGATGCCGCGGCCATGGGCCTCAACACCGTCGAGCGCGAGGGCGTGTCGGTGTCGCACCCGTCGCGTTTCATCCTGGTCGGCACCATGAACCCGGAGGAGGGCGATCTCCGCCCTCAGCTCCTCGACCGCTTCGGTCTCTGCGTTGACGTCGCCGGGATCCGCGACGTGACCCAGCGCGTCGAGATCGTCGAGCGCCGCGAGGAATTTGAGGAGGACCCGGAGGCCTTCGCGCTCAACTATGAGGGGCGGGAGACGGCCGAGGCCGAGCGGATCGCGCGCGCCATCCGCAGCCTCCCCGACGTCGAGATCGACCGCGAGATCCTCATCGGAATCGCAGCGATCGGCATCGAGCTCGAGGTGGATGGCCACCGCGCCGACATCGTCACGCGCAAGAGTGCGCAAGCCCTCGCCGCCTATGAGAACCGCGACCGCGCCACCTTCGACGACGTGGAGCGCGTCGCACCCGCGGTGCTCGCCCATCGTGTCAGGCCCGCTGTGGCGGGCACCAAGCGAAATGTCGATCTCGGCGAGCTGATGCAGCGCGCCGTGCATCGCGACGAGAGTTAGCCGCCGCCGCCGCCGCGCCGGCGGGTCTGATCAAACAGCCTCGTCCTCGTCGTCCAACACCGCGAGTGACGGCCGCCGCGCGAACACCGTCTGGCGCATCAGCCGAGCCAGCAGGTTGGGCATCCGGTAGCTCTCCAGCCGCACCTGCACCGGTTTGCGTTCGATGTTCCGGCGCGAGATGTGAATACCGTGCTTGGGCAGGATGCGGCGGAGATAGCCCCAGCTGTCGTAGCGCCCATTGCTCACCGACTCGTATCCGTGCTGCAGCACCATCAGCCGGGCGCTGTACGACATCAGCTCGTGGAAGAACATCTTCTCGTCATCCGGACGCGGCTCGATGAGGAGGATGTCGACGTCGGGATGGTGATGGCGCACCAGCTTGATGTGGTCGAGCAACCCGTCATGGAGCATGCCGCGGAAGACCTGGTTGTAGACACCGCGCATGCCCAGGTCGGCAAGGTGGTCGCCGAGCAGTTCGCGCACCCCCGTGGGCGGGTGGAGGTTGCGCATGTCGACGGGAACGATGGGATTGATGGCGACGATCAGAGTGGCGCCGCGGTCGACGGCGACATCGATAGCCGAGATGCCCTTGATGCCGCCGTCGACATAATCGACATCGTCGATCCGCACCGGCCGGAACAGGATTGGGATCGCGGTGCTCGCCGCGGCGGCCATCGAGATGGGCACGTGGGCGCGCTTGTTGAATCGGGAGAAGACGACGCGCTGGCCGGAGTCGAGCGCGCAGGCCACGATATGCAGTTCCGGATCAAGGCGATGTCGACGGGGTTGAGCTTGCCGGGATGCCTGGCCAACTCCCAGGCGATTTCCTGGGTGAGCCGCGGCAGCTTGAACAGGCGGGTGAGGGCCTCGGCGACGTTGGGTCGGTACAGGCGCCACGGCGTTGGCGGGCGGAGCATCTGGTTGCTGCCCTCGAGCCCCAGCGCCATGTCTGTGGGTGTGATCCCGTTGGCGAGGAGGGCGCCGATCATGGACCCGGCGCTGGTGCCGACATAAACGTCGAAGTCGTTGACGCTGCTGCCCACCAGCAGGTCGTCCAACGCGCGCAGGGCGCCGACCTGGTAGGTCAGCCCGGTGATGCCTCCGCCGCAGAGCACCAGCGCCCGCTTGCCGCCCGTCGGATCAGAGGCGACGGGCCGAGCGGTCGTCGCACGCCTGCGGCTGGGCGATGGCGGGATTATCGCCCGCGGGGGCTGCCCCGGCTAGAGTGGCGCTCCGTGCCGAGCAAGCCTCTCGAACTGATCCGCAACTTCTGCATCATCGCCCACATCGATCATGGCAAGTCGACCCTTGCCGATCGCCTGTTGGAGCGGACCGGCACGGTGGCGATGCGCGACATGCAGGATCAGTTGCTCGACACCCTCGATCTCGAGCGTGAGCGTGGCATCACCATCAAGGCGCAAGCGGTGCGCCTCGACCACACTGCCGCCGACGGGAAGACCTACCAGCTCAACCTCATCGACACACCCGGTCACGTCGACTTCGCCTACGAGGTGTCGCGCTCCCTGGCGGCCTGCGAGGGCGCGCTGCTCGTGGTCGACGCGTCACAGGGCATTGAGGCGCAGACGCTGGCCAACGTCTACGCGGCGCTCGAAGCTGATCTCGAGGTGATTCCCGTGATCAACAAGATCGACCTCCCCGCGGCCGACCCCGAGCTCGTCCGTCGGGAGATTGAGGATGTCATCGGGCTTCCCGGCGACGGCGCGCTCCTGGCCAGCGCGCGGCAGGGCATCGGCATCGACGCAATCCTCGAGGCCGTCGTCGCCCGGGTTCCCCCACCCTCCGGTGACGTCAGCGCTCCGCTCCAGGCTCTCATCTTCGACAGCAAGTACGACATCTACCGCGGTGTCATCGTCTATGTGCGCGTCATGCACGGCGTGATCCGCCAGGGCCAGCGCATCCACATGATGGCCACCGGCAAGGATTTCGTCGTCGACGAGGTCGGTGTCTTCCGTCCCCAACCGACGTCGATGCGCTCGCTCAGCCCGGGCGAGGTCGGCTACGTCATCGCCTCGATCAGGGATGTGCGCGACAGCAAGGTGGGAGACACCGTCACCGACGCCGACAACGCCGCGGCTCAGCCCCTGCCCGGGTACCGGACGGTGACACCGATGGTCTTCGCGGGCATCTTCCCGATCGATTCCGTCAATGTCCAGGAGCTCAAGGAGGCGTTGTCGAAGCTCAACCTCAACGATGCCTCTCTGGTGTACGAGCCGGAGTCGTCGGTGGCGCTTGGCTTCGGCTTCCGCTGCGGCTTCCTCGGGCTGCTGCACATGGAGATCGTGCAGGAGAGGCTGGAACGAGAGTTCGACCTCGAGCTGCTGACCACAGCCCCCACCGTCGAGTACCGGGTGCGGCTGCGCAGTGGCGAGATGGTTGCTGTCGACAACCCAGCGATGTTGCCCGATCCCGCCAACATCGATGCCATCGAGGAGCCGAGGACACGGGCGACCGTCTTTGTGCCCAAGGAGTACGTCGGGCCGCTGATGGAACTCTGCCAGGACCGCCGCGGCGAGCTGCTCGACATGCAATACCAGCCCGGCGACCGGGTTGCGCTGATCTACGACCTGCCACTGGGCGAGATCATCCATGACTTCTATGACCAGCTCAAGTCGCGCAGCCGCGGGTACGCGTCGCTCGACTATGAGATCAGCGGCTTCCGGCCCGAGAAGCTGGTGAAGCTCGACATCCTCGTCGGTGGCCAGCGCGTCGACGCCCTCTCGATGATCGTTCACCGCGACAAGGCCGCAGTTCAGGGGCGCAAGCTCGCCGAGCGGCTCCGCAAACTGATTCCCCGCCAGCTCTTCGAGG
>CATPBU010000024.1 GCA_955652455.1 Candidatus Dormiibacterota bacterium | reverse complement strand
GGTCACTTCCCGCGCTGCGCAGCCGATCACATCCGCGAGCCGGTCTCGCGCGCCGTCGATCGCGCTGCGCGCGCGCCGACCGCGGGCATGAGGCGACGACGGATTGCCCCAGTTGTCGCGTAGAAACGGCAGCATCGCGTCGATGACCGCGCCGGCCGGCGGCGTGGTGGCGGCGTGGTCGAGGTAGATGCGCTCGCCGTCCATCAGCTCATCCCCAAAGAGCCCCGCAGCTCCAGCTTGTTGCGCACCGACTCGATCACCGCGTCGGTGAACTCGTCCGTGAACGAATGACCGCCGAGGTCGGCGGTCTTGGTGCCGGCGCGCACTGTCTCGAATGTCGCCTCGTAGATGGCACGCGAGGCCGCCTTGCACGCCGCGTCGCTGACGAAGCTCAGCAGGGCCGCCGCCGCCAGGATCATCGCCATCGGGTTGGCGATGTTCTTGCCCTGCAGCGCAGGCGCGGTTCCATGGGGCGCCTCGGCCATGACCACGTCGGGCTTGCTTGAATCCTCGGTGAAGCCGAGCAGCAGTGACTCAGCCCCGGCGATGCTGCCGAAGAGCTGGAGGACGAAGTCGCTGAGACAGTCGCCGTCGCGGTTGAGGGCGGGGATGACCAGCGCGTCGCCACCGTGAGCCAGCAGGAGCGCGTATGTGGCGTCGATCAGCTGGGGCTCGTACGCCACGTCGGGGAAACGCGCGGCGGCGGCGTCCATCTCCTCCTTGAGCATCCCCTCATACACCGGCGACACGGTGTATTTTGGGCCGCCGAAAACTCGCGCATGGGCGCGCCGTGCCTGGACGAAGGCGAAGACGGCGACGTCCCGGCAAGTCGAGCGCGAGATGTGCTCGGTGCGAAAGGCGATCTCGTCGCCGTCGCGTTCCTCGCGCCACTCTTTGGCGTTGTAGGCGTCGTCCACCGCCATCCGCACCACACTGATGGGCGCGCCGGCGCCGCCGATCGATGCGACGCCGGGAATGCGCCGGCCCGTACGCAGGATGACCTTGCCACCGACCCCTTGGCGGAGCACGGCGTTGGGGCTGCCCACGTCGCCGGCACGCTCGGGCGTGATGGTGGCGGCCTTGAGGCCGAATCCGCACTCCACCATGGCCTCGGCCGCCTCGACGACGACGGCATTGGCGGTGGCGCGCCGGTTCTCCAGCGACAGGTCGAAGGTGCGCAACTCCAGTTCGACGCCGATGACCTCAGGCGCGATGACCCGCAGCGCCTCGTCGAGCAACTCCTGGCCGGTCTGGTCTCCCTGCAAGACGGCGATGGTCGCGGTCATCGGCCACAGCGTACCCGCGCGTCGCCGCCGGTCGCAGCCGCCGGCCTCCCTATGATCGGCGCGTGCAGGCCAAGGCGCAGACCGAAACCGACGAGGAGAGGCGGCCCGCAGTGATTCTGGCGATCTACAGCTGGGACATGCTGCTCGCGATCCTCGCGTTGCTCGCTGCCCTGGCGGCTTTCGCCGGCCAGGCCACGGTCGGCAGCCGCACTGTCAACGTCACCATCGGCGAACAGATTCTCGCGGCGGTGTCGGCGGCCTCCCTCGCGGCTCTACTCATCATCCTGGCCACCCTGCTGACCCGCCGCCAGCGTTGGGTCCGTCAGGGGCAGATCATCACCTTCGCCACCGCCATCGTCGTGGGGGCGGCTTCGCTGCTGGTCGCCGCCGTGCTTCCCGGTCAGGGCCTGCAGGCGTTCAGCGCCCTGACCTCCATCCTCCTGCTGCTGCTCGACGCCATCGCGATCGTCGCCCTCACCGGCCAGCGGGTTGTGGCCTGGTACAACGCCGGCGCTGCGATGCCGCGCTACATCAGCGCAACCATCGCCTTCTGGGCGGTGAGCAGCGTGGTCCTGATCGTGCTCCAGGCGTTCCGCTGAGCCGCGTTCAGATCATCGAGAGCAGATCGCCGACCACGGAGACCAAGGTCTCATCGTCGAGAGGCTTGGCCAGCACCGCGGCTGCACCGAGTTGCTGGGCGCGTTCCTTGGTTCGCCGATCGCCAGGCGGGGTCAGGATGACGACGCCGGCCGGGGGGTGCTCCGGAGCGAATCGCACCGCCTGGAAGTATTCGAGCCCGTCGGTGTCGAGCGTGGTGTCAAGCAGCAGGAGGTCGGGCGCGTACTCGACCATCTCCTTGCGCAGCTCACGCATCTGGCGCACCCAGCGCACCTCGTGGCCGGCCTCGTTGAGGCATTTGGCAACTGGGGCGGCAACCGAAGCCTGGTCCTCAGCCAGCAGGATTCGGGCGCGTGTCCCCATCGCTCGCGGATGGTAGCGAGCGCGGCCGCCGTCGGGTGCGTGGCGCGTCGAACCGGTCCTCGCCGAGCGCGTAGACTGAAGCTGATGCCGTCGCGCACTTCGCCGCCCGTGTCCGTCGGCGACTGATGCGCGCGCCACGGATCCTGCGCCGCGTCTTCGACCGCCGTGGCTCGGACGAGTCGTCACTCGTGGGGATGTCGCGGCTTCCCGCCGCCGAGCGACCCCACCTCGTTGACTCCCACACCCGCACCTTCTGGAGCCATGGTGCCCCCGCCCCGGCGACGCTGGTCGAAGCCGAGCGCGCCGACCCTGCCGCACCCCGAGCCCGCGCCTCCACGCTGGTCGCCGACCACGAACGTGGTCTCAGCAGCTCGAACCGGCCGCGCGCCAACCCAGCATTCAGTGAGGCCGTCTTCGTCGAGCTGATGCGCGCTCGGCAGTACCGCCGCGCCTACACCCTGCTCAGCCCCGAGTGCCAGCAGAGCTGGGGGACGCTGGACTCGTTCATCGCCGCCCAGCGTATCGGGGCGCTGGCCACGCTTCGGGGCGTCAAGGTCAGGCAGGTGCGCCACCTCGAGGACTGGCGCGACCCCGACTCGGGGATGGTCCACGCGCACGCCGCCGAGCTCGACGTGGAGTACGAGATCGGCGACGCATCGCGCACCGTCAGCCTGCCCCGCACTGTCCACCTGGTGGCCCATCGCGGGGCCTGGCGGTCGCTGTGTTACCCAACCGCGACAAGGCAGTCCTGAGACGCGCGGTCTGAGGCGGGCGGGCGGGCTTGGGCTGCGTACAATGCGCCGATGGAGGACGCAGCCCTCACCAGGCGCTTGCCCGCACCCGTGGAGACTGCCGTCTTCACGCGGCACATCCCGGGACCCATTGAGCGCACCGTGTTCGAGCTGCGCCGCATCGACCGCGACGCCGTCTGGCGCCGTCCGCGGGTTGGGCGTACGCGGCTGCTGCTTCGTGAATCCGATGCGCTCATCGACCTGATCGAACGGTGTCGCGAGCGCGGCGACCGTCTCCTGCCGACGCAGTTGTGGAGTGCCGTGGTGCGCTTCGTCGGAGCGCTCGACGGCGCGCTGCGCGACCAGCTGGGCATCAATCGCGAGCCCGGGCATGTCTCGGATGTGCTGTTCGCCACCCAGGGATTGCTGCTCGAGCGGGCCCGCGAGGAACGGACGCCGGTGACGGCCCGGATCATCCCGCTTTTTCGCGATTGAGGTAGCGCGCGCCGTGGCCGCGCCGGCGCCGCGGCGGTGCGCGCGGCGGTGACCTGGGACATCGCTGTCGCCGGCACGGTGCATGTCGACGACATCACCACTCCCGCCGGTCGCCGGCCCACCCAGCTGGGCGGCTCAGCGGTGTACTTCGCGCTGGCCGCGGCCGACCCGGCCACCATTCACCTCAACGGCATCGTGGGGCGTCACCACGCCGCCGACTTCACCGAGCTCTTGCGTCACAGCTTCGTCAACCTCGACGGCCTGGTGATCAGCGACGAACCCACCTTCCGGTGGCACGCCCGTCACGACTTCGAGCGATGGATTGCGGTCGACACCATCAGCGACGAGGGCTGCGACCGCTCGTGGCAGCCGCGCCTGGCAGCGGCCGCGGCCCACGCGCAGGTGTTGTTCCTGGCGAGCATGCGCCCCGCGCTGCAG
>CATPBU010000023.1 GCA_955652455.1 Candidatus Dormiibacterota bacterium | reverse complement strand
GGGCTGGGCCACTGTGCAGCTCGATGTCGGCCTGGGCACGTTCGCACCCATCACCGCGTCCGACATCCGCGCCCACCGCATGCATGCGGAGCGCTGCACACTGCCCGCTCGAACGGCGTCGCTGATCGAGGCGACGCGCACGCATGGCGGTCGGGTCATCGCAGTCGGCACCACCGCGGTGCGCACTCTGGAATCCCATGTCGACGCGGCGGGTCGGCCCCGCCCGGGGACGATGTCGACCGCCCTGTTCATCACCCCCGGGCATGGCTTCTCGGTCGTCGACGGCATGCTCACCAACTTCCACCAGCCCCGCTCATCGCTGCTGGTGCTGCTCGCCTCGCTGGTGGGCGATCGCTGGCGCGACGCATACCGCCATGCTCTCGACAACGACTATCGATTTCTCAGCTTCGGCGACTGCATGCTCTGCTGGCGCGCAGACGTGCCGGGATGACCGCGTTGACCATCGACGCACGCGACGGCTGTGCGCGCTCCGGACGCCTGCAAACCGCCCACGGCGAGGTGCGCACCCCCGCGTTCATGCCTGTCGGCACGCACGCCACTGTGAAGTCACTCGACCCGGCTGAGGTGCGCTCGTGCGGAGCGGACATCCTCCTCTGCAACGCGTACCACCTCGCCCTGCGTCCCGGCGTCGACCTCATCGAGCGCGCCGGGGGCCTGCACACCTTCATGGGGTGGGACGGTCCGATCCTCACCGATAGCGGCGGCTTCCAGCTGGTCAGCCTGCATCGGGTGACGTCCGTCGACGAGGACGCGGCGACGTTCGTTTCTCCGTACGACGGCACCCGGCTGCGCGTCACTCCCGAGGAGGCAGTCAGCATGCAGGCGAGGCTCGACTCCGACATCCTCATGTGCCTCGACCAGCCGGTCGGATGGGGCAGCGATGCGGCGGCGGCGACCGCCGCGGCGGAGCGCACTCACCGCTGGGCGACTCGCTGCCGGGCCGTGCATCCCGGCGAGGGCCGGCTGCTCTTCGGCATCTGCCAAGGCGGCTTCGACGCAGAGGCGCGCAGCGAGTCAGCGGCGCAGGTCGCCGACCTCGACTTCGATGGTGTCGCGGTCGGTGGACTGTCGGTGGGCGAGCCGCTCGACGTCATGGAGACCATGACCGCGGCGTCCCTGGCCCAGCTTCCCTCCACCACGGCCCGGTACTTCATGGGGCTCGGCACGGACAGCGAACTGCTGACCATGGTGGGGCTCGGTGTCGACATGTTCGACTGCGTGGTGCCCACCCGCCTGGCGCGCACCGGCTCGGCGATGACCCCGGACGGACGCCTGCCGCTGCGCCGGGCGGTGTATCGCGACGACCTGCGACCGCTCGTCGAGGGCTGCCCCTGCCCGGCGTGCACGAGGTTCTCGCGCGCCTACCTGCGCCACCTCGTCATGGCTGGCGAGATCCTCGGCCACCGCCTGTTGACCCTCCACAACGTGACCCACCTGACCAACCTGATGTCGGCCGCGCGCGAAGCCGTCGCCGCCGGGCGTTTTGGGGCGTTCCGCGCCGAGTCTGACGCCCGCCTGCGGGCCGCTGTGGGGGCTGATCAAGCCTCCGACGAGGCGCCATTGCCGGTCCCATCGCGGCGAGCCGGAGCGCCGCGGCTCCCGGGTACACTCGATCCCAGTGGGTGATTTCTTTCTCCGCGTTTCCCGCGTGCGCGTCATTGTTGTCGTCCTCATCGTGCTCGCCGCCCTCTTCATCGATGGTTACAGCCTTTTCTACCGGTACGTCGTCGTCCACCAACCGCTCGGGCAGAACCTGACCACCGTCCCCAACATCGGCGGCCACCCGATCACGTTCGTCAAGGGCCTCGATCTCCAGGGCGGCAGCGAGCTGACGGTGCAGATCTGTCGCGGCCTCAACGACCCACCCGGGAGCAACTGTCGCAACGGGCCCAAGGGTCAGAGCGTGACCGAGGCGCGCGACAAGACGCTCCCGCTTCTGCAAGCTCGTGTCAACGGCCTCGGCGTTTCAGAAGCGGCCGTGTCGGCGCAGGGCTCAGACCAGATCCTCGTCCAGATTCCGGGTGTCTCGCTCGACCAGGCGCGTCAGGTGGTGGGAACCACCGCCAAGCTGCATTTCGCCACAGCCGTGCCCGGTGCGCCCAATCCCAACGACCCGAAGTTCCTCGCCGACCAGGAGAACCTCTACAACCTCAACCAGTTCGTCAACACGCAGCTCTACCCGAGGGGCTTTCACTGGAAGATCGACGATGCGCTGGACGCCAGTGATGTGATCGCAGCCAGCGTCGGCAACGACTCGACCGGCCAGATTGCGGTCAACATCAACTTCAACGACGCCGGCGCCACGGAGTGGAGCAAGATCACTACCGCGGCGTACGCGTTCACGCAGCAGAGCCCTGCGGCGCCGCCGCCGCAGGCGCAGGTGGCGATCTTCCTCGACCAGAACATCATCACCGCCCCGGTGGTGCAGGGCCCCTCGAGCAACAACACGCAGATCACGGGCGGTTTCACCAGCCAGGCGGCACAGGCGCTCGCGAGTGACATCTCCGCCGGGGCGCTC
>CATPBU010000022.1 GCA_955652455.1 Candidatus Dormiibacterota bacterium | reverse complement strand
GGGTGGCACCACGACGACGACCGTCGATCAGCCGTAGCTCTACCCCAGTAGCGCAGGAGCGGGCCGGCCACGCCGGTCCGCTTCTCGCTTTTAACTTCTCACTAGCTCTTTGCGCATGCGCTCCGCGTCAGCGCATGGCGCAGGTCAGAAAGGGACGGGTGTGTTGAGCAGGTCGGCGCCGGGACGGCGGCCCGCGAGCGTCCAGCAGAAGTCGAGGGCATCGATCTCGATGTGCTCGCCGCCGTCTCCGCTCTGCCACTGGCCGCCGGCGGGCCCGGTGAGGATGAGACTGAACGGCTTGCCATGACGCCGTGCCCATTCGGCGACGACGTCGGCGACGATACGGCCGTCGTGGTCCGGGGTCAGCACCATCTCGCGATCGATCGCGCGCGAGATGTCGAGGCGGTGGATCCACGGGTCGCGGGTGAAGACGGTGTCGACGAGGAATCCGTACTGCCATCTCTCTGTGTCGAATGGAGGATCCTGCTTGAGGCGCACCGCCGAGCGGATCGGCGCCGGCACCCGGCGGCGAGCGCGCAGTGCGCGGGGCGCAACCGCGACGAATCGGTCGATGAGCTCAGACGTCGTGAGGTGGGCTCGCTCGCGTACCTGGGTGGCGGTCATGGCGTCGATCATCGCGCCGCCGCTGCGCTTGTTCGCGGCGCGGGCGTCGTGAATGAACTGGCGGAACGACGCTTGGGCTTCGGCCATGCCGAGCATGTGCGCCACCATCGCGCGCACGTCCCAGAGCTCGCAGATTGTTTGCCGTTGCCAGTCGTCCGGACGCAACCCCCGCAACATGTCGAGGGTGCGGGAGAACTCGCTGGCCGCCAGCACCATCGCCTCGTCGTGGCCGAGCTTGGGGATGCTGGCGACGTCCGTCATCGTGGGTCTCGTCATGGTGATCGTCATCGCTGGCTCCTCGGCGCTGTCTTGCCAAATACATGGTCGGCGAACATGTCGACGGCCTCATCGATGAGGCGGACCCAGCGGTCGCCGCCGGGCTCGTTGGCCGTCTGCTGAGCGGACAGCCCGGCGATCAGCGCCGTGGCCAGGTCGAAATCGGCCGGGTCGGTCAGTCCTGCCGCCCTGAAGCGAGCGCGCCCTTCCTCGAGGACCTCCATGGCGAGCGCATACGACTCCGGCGACGGCTCGAAGTCCGGGATCGTCCGCTGGAACATCAGCTGGTAGCGCGCCACGTCCTCGGTGCTGAACTCCACGAACACCCGCGCCGACAGCCGCAGCACCTCACGCGGCTCCTCGGGCCAGTCCTGCTCAGCCAGGCGCTGCAGGAGCTGGCGGTTGCCCTCGGCGAACATGGCGTCGTAGATCGCGTGCTTGGAGTCGAAGTACCAGTACAGCGACGGCGGCCGGGTCCCGATCCGCCGAGCGACATCCCGCAGGGAGAGCCCAGCCAGGCCCTGGGTGCGAGCCAGCGCCCATGCGGCCTCGAGGATCTCGGCGCGGGTCGCCTCGCGACGCTCGGCGCGTCTATCGCGAATCGGAAAAACTATCATGGGTCGAAGTATCTAACGTAATTAGAGAAATAGTCAAGCCCTGTTTGTGACGGCTTGACAGGCCTCCGAAGTCGAATGCACAGTGGCCGCCTGTGGATAACTAGAGGAGATCAAGATGGCCTACGGCATCATTCACACCTTCAAGGGCGGCACCCGCGAGCAGTTCGAGGCCGTCAACGCCAAGGTCGACCCACCGGATGGCAGCATGACCCCCGGAGAGATCTTCGAGGCGTCAGGACCCTCCGACGACGGCTGGGTGGTCATGGCCCTGTTCGAGTCGAAGGCCGCCTGGGAGCACTTCCGCGACGACATCCTGATCCCGGGCTTCACAGAGGTCGGCGCGGCCGGGTTTGCCACCCCGCCCACCGAGATCAGCTTCGATGCGACCAACGTCCAGCATCGCGACGTGGCGACCAGCAGGGCCTGACCCGGTCGGTTACCCGACCCCGACCGTTCGCCCGCTGGTGGGGCGACGCACCCGACCGCGTTTGCCCTAGTACGTAGTCTCCACGCCAGGTTTGTCGTCGCCGCGCCGGCGATCGATTGCCAAGCGAGAGCTAGGTTGCCGGGCCGATCGGTACACCCCTCCTATAGTCGCGGGGCGCAATGTCACATCCCGCACCCCTGATCGCATGCCAGCACCCGTAACCGGTCGCGCGCACCGAACGTTGCCCCTTCACATGCGTCCGGAGTTTGTCCGGTGACCCTTCCCCGGGCGTATGAGGATCAACTAGTCGAGCGTGCCAAGCGGGACGCCGACGCGTTTGGGGAGCTGTACGACCACTACTTCGGGCAGATCTACAGGTTCGTATACAGCCGGTTGCGCGACCAGGATGCCGCTGAAGACGTCACCTCCGAGGTGTTCTTCAAGGCCCTGCGAGCCATCGGCCGATACAAACCCAGCGGTCACCCCTTCAGTGCGTGGCTCTACCAGATCAGTGTGAACGCGATCGCCGACCACTACCGCGCCCGCCGTCCGACGTCGAATATTGACGACGCCATCGGCGTTGCCGACCCGCAGAAGCCGGTCGACGAGCGTGTCGCTCAGAAAGCCGAGGCAGCGCTGGTCTGGGCCGCCATCGACACCCTGCCTGAGCAGCAGCGCACCGCGCTCACGCTCAAGCTTGGCGAGGACCTCAAGCTGGCCGACATCGGCATCGTCATGGGCAAGAGCGAGGGCGCGATCAAGCTGCTGATTCATCGCGGCATGATCGGGCTGCGTGACCGGTTGGACGTGGCCACCTTCGACAGGGAGGACGTCCGATGACTGACTCCCGCTGGCTCGATCCCGAGATCGACGGCATCCTCGAGGACGACCCCGAGCTGACCCAGCTTGCTCACCTGGTCCGATCCGCGCGGCCGGACCCGGGGCTCGACCCGCGGTTCAAGGCGGTCCTGCGCGCGCAGCTGATGCGCGAGGCGTCCGTCGGCGCGCCGGCCATGGCGGAGCGCAACCAGCGTGCTCCGCGCCAGCGCGTCGTCCGCCCAGTGTGGTGGCGCCGTCCGTCGCACTTCGCCTGGGGCGGGGCTGGGCTGGGCGTCGCCCTTGCTGCGGCCGCGGTGGTCAGCATCATGAGGCCCATCCAGGATCACCAGGTGGTGACGGCCGGCTCGCCGGTCGCCGAGCTGCACCAGGTGAGCCCGGACAACGTGATCACGGTGGCGTTCAGCCAGCCGATGAATCACCAGGCTGTCGTGGCCGGGCTGCACATCAGGCCGGCAACCCAGGTGAGCACCGCGTGGCAGGGCAACAACCTTCTGATCACGCCGACCCATCGGCTGGCGGGCAACACGCCGTACACCGTGACCATCGCCCGCAGCGCAGCCCAGGCTGCCAACGGGGCCATCGCCGCGGCCGACATCCACATCGACTTCGGCACCGCGCCGACACCGCCACCGGCGCCGACCGTGATGACACTGACCGCGACCGCGCTGGGCCCAGTGGACGCGGGGACGCAGCTGATCGCCGGACCGTCCGGGTCGGTGATCGCCACCTCGTCGAGCGCGCTCCCGACCACGCCGACGCCGCCGGCGAGCGCAACACCCACACCCACCGCCACTCCGTCGTCGTCGGCATCGCCCTCCGCGGCGGTGGCAGCGCCGGTGAATGCCAGTCGCAGCGTGCTCTTCGGCACCGGTGGGACCACCGACCTCGGGCCCGCGGCGTCGAGCACCGCGCTGTCCGCCAACGGGCTGCGGCTGGTGTCGGCGGTGACCACGGCATCGGGCAGCCAGATCGTGCTGAGCAATGTCAGGGGTGGCAGGAACACCGTGCTCACCACCATCGGCGTGCCGGTGCTGGCGACCGGATGGCTCAGCCCCGACACGGCCATTGTGGCCGAGAGTGACCGCATCCTCACCGTCGACCTGCAGGGCCATGTGACCCACCTGGTGGGCCTGCCCGCGGGCACGACCAGAGTGGTGTTCGCCCCGGTTGGGGGCCATGCGTTCGCCGGTGGCGCTGGCGCGGACGGGACGCTGTTCGACCTCGCCACCAGGCAGAGCCGCGCCCTGACGGGGAGCCGGACGCTGGCGGCGTTCAGCGGCGACGGCAAGACCGTGGCCTGGATCGACGGCAGCCAGCCGATCGCCCAGCTGAGGACCTCGCCAGTGGGCCGCGACCAGACAGCGACGATCCCGCTGGACCATCCCGCCGACAATGTCGCAGACCTGGCGCTCGACCAGACGGGCGCTCGCGCTGCGATCATCGACCACCCTGCCGCCGGTGGTGACCAGCTCGATATCAATGCGCTGCCGTCGGGCACGATCATCGCTCGCGGACCGAGCGGCATACACCCGGTGTTCACCAGCAGCGGTAACCGCATCGCGCTCGTGTCCACCAGCGGACAGGCTGAGACCGCCCTGCTGCCCGGCGGACCCTCGCCGGGGACGACCAACGCGCTGCCCGACGGTGCCGCCGGTGTGCTCCAGGCCTTCGTCGACGCGCAGACCAGCGGCGATGCAGCGGCGATCTCGGCTTTGACGATGCCGTCCCTGCCCGCTGCGCAGGCGACGCCACACGGCCTGACGCGCGCCTACGTTATCAGCGCCGCTGTCAACCAGGACGGAACCATCGCCGCCACGGCACGGCTGATCATCGACGCGTCGGTGGTGCACCAGCTGGCATCGTTCGCTGACGAGTCGCTGACGCTCACGCCCAGCTCCGGCAGGACGGCGTTCCAGGTGAGCGCGATCTCCGTCGCACCGCTGCACGACGAGCCGGTCGGACCGCACGTGGTGCACGTGACGCCGACGAGCGTCGGCGGTGCGCTGGTGCTCCAGGTTGCCTTCGACAGCGACCTACGGCCGGGCACGGTGGGACCGGCGATGTCGGTGACGACGAGCGACGGCCAGGTGTTGCAGACGACCGCTGTGTATGACGCCGAGCGACGCATTGCAGTGGTGACTCTCACCGTGCCATCGAACACACCGGTGTTGCTGACGGTCAGCAACGGACTGCTCGACGTCGACGGCCAGGCGCTCGCAGGCGCGTTCACCACGACGGTCGGCGGGTAACTCGGTCAGCTGATGGCCCGGCGCATTTCCAGGTAGAGTCGCGCCCGTCGATTGGCTCAGCGAGGAGGCGGGGACGATGCTTGGATTGGCGACGGTGCACGCAACCCTTCCGGCGGCAGACCTGGAGCGGGCGAAGCGGTGGTACCAGGAGAATCTTGGCTTGACGCCGGTGGAGGAGTCGCCCGGCGGCGTGTTCTTCGAAGCCGGCGGAGGGACGCGTTTCGCGCTCTACCCGACCCCCAACCCCAGCCGCGGTGGCCACACCCAGATGGGATTCCGGGTGAGCGATATCGATGTCGAGGTTGCCGAGTTGCGCTCGCGCGGCGTCGTCTTCGAGGAGTACGACGTCCCCGGCCTCAAGACAGTCCACGGCATCGCCGAGAATCCTGCTGGCCGCGCCGCCTGGTTCAAGGACAGCGAGGGCAACACCGTCGGCCTCATCCAGTTCACCTAGCGTCGCCGAGCCAGTCGGCGTCGTGTCAAGTCGCGGGACGGCCGTTCGACCCAGGTCCGAAGCCAAGCCCCTCGAGCATGCCGAGCCGATCGACGACGCCCCAGTGCTCGACGACCTTCCCGTCGGCGACGCGGCTCACGTGCATCTCGGTCCACTTCGCAGTCTTGCCAGACGGGGGCATGCCGGCGAACTCACCCTTCATGGTGCCGCTGGCATGGGCAACCGTGGCCACCAGATCCCCCTCCGCGATGGTGCTGATCACCTCGTAGTGCAGATCGGGGAACGCCTTCCGGAATCCCTGGACGAACATCTTGAACCCCTCCCTCCCGGGTGGCAGCCCGGGAGCGGGCGGCATGTGGTCGATCGCGTCGGCAGCCATCACTTCGTCGACGACCTCCACCTTCCCCTCGTTCATGATCTCAAGTGGGATCCGGTTCACGATTCGCTTGTTTTCCTCAGACATCCCAGTCCTCCAGCCTGTCGGAATCGAGCAGCCGTGTCCTGGCGAGCACGGCCTGTGCGGCGGCGCCGCGATGATACGCCGCAAGCAGGACGAATTCGTGATCCCTGTCACTGACACGTTCGGCGAGGATGACGACCAGTGCGATCACACAGTGATTCTGCCGCGGACGGCGATGAGCGCGCCTGCGATGCGCTGCGCGGCGACCTCGAGGTCGTCAGAGTTGGCGGCCCCCGCGAAGCTGAGGCGGAGGTAACCGCTCGGCGCTTCGGCGGCGAAGTACGGCCCGCCCGCGCTGACCAGGACGCCCTGACGGCGGCATGCTTCCGCGAGACGCCGCTCGTCGACGTCGTCGGGAAGGCGGCCCCAGACGTGCATGCCGCCGCGGGGAACCTGTTCGATGTCGATGTCGGGCGCGAAACGCGCCAGTGCGCCGACCAGCGCCTGCCGGCGCCGTCGCAACAGCAATTGCAGCGAGCGGAGATGGCGATGCCAAGCGGGCCCGGTGACGAACTCGACCGCGGCCTCCTGGAGGAAGCGGGGCACGAAGAAGGCGTCCACGATGTGCAGCGCACGCACCCGCTCGGCCGCGGGCCCGCGTGCGACCAGCGCACCGATGCGCATGCTTGGTGCGGCAGCTTTGGTCAGGGATGTCATATACATGACGCGACCCTCGTCATCGTCGAGGATCAGAGGACGAGGTGGGTCGCCCTCGTGGGCCAGGTAGCGCGCAAAGTCGTCCTCGATGACGAAGGCTCCCGCACGCGCGGCGACGCGCAGCACCTCCTGGCGTCGCCCGGCGTCGAGCACGGCGCCGGTCGGGTTCTGGAAAAGCGGTTGCACGTAGACGCAGCGTGCGCGCGTCAATGCGAAGGTTTCCTCGAGCAGGTCGGGGCGGATGCCGCCCTCGTCGACGGGGACCGGCACCGGCCTGACACCGGCTGCGCGTGCCGCGGCCAGGGCTCCCGGGTAGGTCGGCGACTCCACCAGCAAGGGTGCGCCCGGTGGGACCAGCGCGCGGATCGCCACCGACATCGCCGACTGCCCACCGCTGGTGATCAGCACCTCGTCGGCGCCGACGGACGGGCCGATCTCGGCCGCGAACCACGACTGCAACGCCGGCAGCCCGGAGAGCGGCGGGCGCGTCCACGCGTCAGGTCGACGAGAGGCGCGCTGCAGGGCGGCGGACATATCGCGCACCGGGAGCAGCGACGCGTGCAGATAGCCGCCGGCCATCGAGATCGTCCCGGACGGGACCGGCTCGAGGTAGACGCGCAGCGCGGCGGCATCGATGACGCGATCTCCGAGTGCTGTGGTCTGCCATGACACGTCGGCACCGGTGCGGCGCGGCGCGAGCGCGGGCCGGGCGACGTAGGTGCCGTCGCCCGGTCGCGTCGTGACCACCCCCTCGGCGACCAGCCGGGCCACCGCGCGCGACACGGTGACCGGGCTGGCGTGGTGGCGTCGCACCAGCTCGCGGGTCGAGGGCAGCCGTTCGCCAGGACGAAGCCGTTCCGCCTGGGTGCGCAGGGTGGCGGCGAGGGCCAGGATAGTGCTACTCTCAGCCATGAAGGCCAAGGATAGCGCTACGCCGCCTCGACCGGTAGCGGTTTCCGGGCTGGCCTGGGCGACCGTCGGCGTGGTGGCCTTCTCAGGCACGCTGCCCGCAACGATCTTCGCGCTGCGCGGCTTCGACCCGCTGGTCGTCGGCGCCGGCCGCTCGGTCATCGCCGCCGCAGTCGCCGGGGCGACGTTGCTGATCTGGTCGCGGCGGCTGCCGCCCCGCCGAGCGATGCCGCAGCTTCTCCTGGTGGCGGCCGGCTGCGGCATCGGCTTCGGCGTGCTGAGCGCGATCGCGCTGCACCAGGTGAGCGCGTCGCATGCCGCGGTGGTCATCGGGCTGCTGCCGGTCAGCACTGCTGCGGTGGCGGTGGTGATCGGCGGCGAGCGTCCCAGCGCGCTCTTCTGGGTGTCGAGCATCGCCGGAGCGTTGGTGGTGATCGGCTTCGCGCTGTCGGAGGGAGCCGGTTCTGTGAGCGGAGCGGATGTGCTCCTCTTCATCGCCCTGGCGGTGGCGGCCGTCGGGTACGCCGCCGGCGGCCAGCTGGCTCGCGAGATGCCCGGACGCGACGTGGCGGCGTGGGGACTGGTTCTCGCCCTGCCGGTGGCGCTGCCGATCACGCTGATCGCCCTGCACGGCAGTGCGGTGAACCCCGGCTGGGAGCCGATCGCCGGGCTGCTCTACGTGTCGGTGATCTCCACGTTTGTCGGCTTCATCCCGTGGTATCGGGGGCTGGCGCTGGCCGGCACCGCCAGGGCGAGCCAAACCCAACTGCTGCAACCGTTTCTCACCGTGGCGTGGGCGATGCTGCTGCTCGGCGAGCGACCGGGACCGGCGACGCCGATCGCCGCAGTGCTCGTCTGCGTGTGCATGGCCACCTCGGTCCGTGCCAGATTTGTCAGGAAGCCGGCGATCGTGGCGGTCACCGTTGCCGACCGGCGAGGAGGCGTTGCATGACCACCTACATCACCCACCTCGACGTCAAGTTCGCACCCCTGGAACTGATCGACGTGCAGGCACTCGTCGACGCCAACACCGACCCCTGGTACAACCAGACGCTGTGCGCGGTCAATGACGCGGTGGTGCGGCTTGGCGTGCTCGAAGGCGAGTACCACTGGCACGCGCACGAGGACGAGGACGAGTTCTTCTTTGTGGTCGAGGGCACGCTGCTGATCGATCTCGAGGGTCGTACCGTCGAACTCGGGGCGCGTCAGGCGCTCACCGTGCCGCAGGGAGTTCGTCACCGGCCGCGAGCGCCAGAGCGGACGGTGGTACGGGTGATGGAGCGAGAAAGCGTGGTCCCGACCGGCGACTCAGCGCCGGACGGGACCATGCGGGGATCTGACGGGGGTGGCCGTCAGTAGTAGTGTGCCCGGCCCCCGATGGCGTGCCCCATGGCTCCCGCGAGGGCGAGAATGAGGCCGACGACCAACAGGATGATGCCGATGCTCCACAGGATCGGGATCGCTGCTACCAACCCGATGACCATCAGGATGACGCCCAGCAGAATCATTGCCTCTCCTTGAACTCCGGTCTGATAAAGGTGTGACTACCGCTATAACAAAGTAAACATCTGTCGTTACCCGACTGTAGCACACCGCCCCATGGATGTGCGACCTCCCGCCGGGGGGTCGGGGGCGCTGTCCCGGCGCCGTAGACTGCCGGGGTGATCGGGGAACTCGCCAGCGCCATCGATGCGCGCGCCGGCGAGGCTCTCGAGGCCGCCAGCCGCTCTCACCACCGCCGTCGCTTGGCTCGGGTCGGGGCGGCCCACGCATTCGACGGACGGGGCAGTGGATGGTCCAGTGGTCCACCGCCTCCGCGCGACGGCAACCGGATGGACGTGCACATCGATGGCGCGGCGGCACTGCCGGTCATCGCCGAGGCGGTGCGCGCAGCCGAGTCGTCTGTGCACATCGCGGGGTGGACGATCGACCCCGACTTCGCCATCGAGCGCGAGCCGGCACTGGTGACGGTGCGCGACCTGCTCGCCACGGCGGCGGAGCGAGTCGACGTCCGGGTGCTTACCTGGGCCGGCGCGCCCGTCCCGGTGATACATCCGACCCGTGCAGATGCGGCGCGCTCGATGAGCGCGTTGACCAGGGGAACGCGGATTCGCGGCGCGCTCGACAAGCGCAACCGGCCGATGCACTGCCATCACGAGAAGCTGGTCGTCGTCGACGGCACGTTGGCTTTCGTCGGGGGCATCGACCTCACCGACGTGGACGGGGACCGCTACGACAGGTCACCCCACGCGCAAGGGGCACTGGGCTGGCACGACGCTGCCGCCCACCTCGCCGGCCCCGCAGTGGCTGATGTGGGGTCGCACTTCGCCATGCGCTGGGAAGCGACGACGGGAGAACGGCTACCGCCCATTGTCCGGCCGCCGGCGGCGGGGACGAGTCGCGTGCAATTGGTGCGCACTGTTCCCGAGCACACGTACAGGGCGTTACCCGGTGGCGACTTCAGCGTCCTCGAGGCGTACATCGGAGCTTTTCGCAATGCTCGCCGGCTCATCTACATCGAGAACCAGTTTCTCTGGAGCGCCGAGGTGGTCGCGGTGCTCGTGGAGATCCTGCGCCGCCCTCCCTCCGATGACTTCCGGCTGTGCATCGTGCTCCCGCAGCGCCCCAACAATGGCAACGACGACACCCGCGGCCAGCTGGCTGTGCTCAAGGAGGCGGACCGCCATGACCGGCTTCTCGCCGGCACCATCGGTCCACCCGGTCGCAACCGGCCGCTGGTGTACGTGCATGCCAAGGTGTGCGTCGTCGATGACACCTGGCTCACGGTGGGATCGGCGAACCTGAATGAGCACTCGCTGTTCAACGACACGGAGGTCAACCTGGTCACCGACGACGCAACCCTTGCACGATCCGTGCGGGAGCGCCTCTGGAGTGAGCACCTCAGCGAGGACTGCATCGGCCGCGATCCCATCGAGGTCGTCGAGACCCTCTGGCGCCCAGCGCTGACGGCATCGGCGCCGCACAGCCGGCCGCTGCGTCCGCTGCCTGCAGTCTCTCGGCGGACGGCGCGGCTCAAGGGTCCGTTGAAGGGACTGCTGGTCGACGGCTGAGAGCGAGCATTGCCTCAGGCGACCGACGTCTCCCGGCAATGCGCGGTCAGGAACGCGGTCATCGACGCGACGTCCAGAGGTCGCGAGTACAGGTAGCCCTGGACGAAGAGGTGGCCAAGTCGCTGGATGATGCTCGCTTGGGCGGCCGACTCGACGCCTTCGGCGACGACATCAAGGCCGAGCGATTCACCAAGCTTGGCGACGACCGTCAGCAGGTTGTTCGCCATGTCATCCTGGTCGATGTTGTCTACGAAGGACTTGTCGACCTTGAGAATGTCCACCGGGAAACGTCGCAGCTGCGCGAGCGAGGACTGCCCGGTGCCGAAATCGTCGACCGCGAGCTTGACGCCCAGGGCGCTGAGCTCCTCCAGTCGGGCTGCGGCGGCGTCGACGTCCCGCATCAGGATGCTCTCGGTGATCTCGAGGACGAGCTTGTCGGGCTTGAGTCCGGACGCCGCCAGGGCATCCTGCACGTCCCTGACGATGGCCGAGTCCTCGAGTTGGCGCGGGGAGATGTTGACCGCAGCGTTGAGGTCGTCGAGGCCGACGATCTCCTGCTGCCAGCGTCGGACCTGCGCACACGCTTCGTTGAGAACCCAGCGGCCGAGCGGGACGATCAGACCGGTGTCTTCGGCAACAGGGATGAAGTCCATGGGAAGGACCATGCCGCGGTCCGGGTGCAGCCAGCGGACCAATGCCTCGACGCCCACGACACGCTGGCTGGGCAGTTCGAAGACCGGCTGATAGAAGACATGCAGTCCGCCCTCAGCGAGCGCGCGCCGAAGATCGGATTCCACCCGCAGCCGTTGCGCAACACGCTGGTGCATGACGGGCTCGTAGACCTGGAAGCAGGACTTGCCGTTCGCCTTGGCGCCATACATGGCCACGTCGGCGTTGCGGAGCAGCTCCTCAGCGGTGGCTCCGTCGGCGCTGTAGGTGACGCCGATGCTCACCTGAGCGGAGACCAACGTGCCCTGGATGTGGCAGCCGACGCTCAGAGCAGCGGCGATGCGCTCGCACACATGCGCGACCTGGCTCGGATCGGTGATGTGCTCCATGAGGACGGCGAACTCGTCGCCGCCAAAACGCGCGGCGGTGTCCTCGACCCGCAGTTGCTCACGCAACCGGCGTGCCACCGTCTTGAGCAGCTCATCGCCGGCCGCATGACCGAGACCGTCGTTGATCGCCTTGAAGTTGTCGAGGTCGAGGAAGAGCACGGCCAGCAACCGGCCGTCGCGAGCGACACGAGCCAGCGCGTGGTCGACGCGGTCGGTGAAGAGCGCGCGGTTGGGGAGGCCGGTCAGTCCGTCGTGGAACGCCTGGTACTGCAGCTCGTTCTGCAACCTGACCCGGTCGGTGACATCGTTGACGACCACGACGGCGGCGTTTCGACCGGCGAAGACGACGCTGGCGATGTCGAGCTCGACGTCGATGTTGACGCGGCTCTTGGTCCGGTGCTGGGTGTCTCGAAAGTGTGTCTTGTCACCCCGCATGACTGCGACGCGGTCATTGCGAAGCTGCTCAGCCTGTTCCTCGATCCGGAGATCGCTCTGATGAAGTGCGAGGAACTCCTCACGCGAGTACCCGTACAGGGCCAGCGCGGCATTGTTCACCGCCAGGTACCGAAACGTGTGCAGGTCGAGCAGGAACATCGGCTGCGGGTTGCACTCGAAGAAGGACTGAAAGGTGCGGTCACTCTCGGTCAGCGGCAGGGAGTCCGGGACTGGCTGGTGGTTAGGCAACAATGCGCAAGGTACCCGCGGATGAGGGATGGGCTTTGACCCACGCGGCGAGGTGGTTGGCGCTGATCGGCCGGCTGATCAGGTACCCCTGCAGCTGCGAGCAGCCCTTGGTCGTCAGGTAGTCGCGCTGCACCTGGGTCTCAACTCCCTCAGCCACCACAAGCAGACCGAGGCTGCGCCCCATGGCGATCATGGCGTCGACGATCGGTGCCTGGTCGCCCTCCTTCACGATCGCACGCACGAAGGAGAGATCGATCTTGAGGGTGTCCAGCGGGAACCCCTGCAGGCGGCTCAGCACCGAGAATCCGGTGCCGAAGTCGTCGATGGCGATGCGCACGCCGAGGTCGCGAATCCTCTGGAGATGGCGCATGGTCTCGGTGTCGTGGGGAATGGCGGCACTCTCGGTGATCTCCAGCTCGAGCAGGTGGGGGTCGAGGGCGCTCGCGGCCAGCTCGTCCTGCACCTGGGTGAGCAGCCGTGTTGCCAGGAGACCCTTGCCGGAGACGTTGATGGCCACCGGGATCGGTCCGGTGGTGGAGATCGACCAGGCGCGCGCCTGGCGGCAGGCCTCGCGGAGCACCCAGTGGTCGATATCAGCGATCAGGCCACTCTGCTCGGCCAGCGGGATGAAGGCGTCAGGCGGGACCAGACCGCGGGTGGGGTGGTTCCAGCGCACCAAGGCCTCGACCCCGCACAGGCGCCCGCTCTTCGCATCCACCTTGGGCTGGTAGTGGAGCATCAACTCGCCGCGGCCGATTCCCTCGCGCAGATCCTGCTCGAGGGTGAGCCGGTCCATGGCAGTGTCATGCATGTGGTCAGAGAACACCTCGTGGCGGTTCTTGCCGGCGGCCTTGCCCACGTACAGAGCCACATCCGCGTTGCGCACCACGTCGGACGGGACGTCGGAGCCGGTTGATGACGCAACACCGACCGTGGCGGTGACCGTCAGCTGTCGGCCCATGACGACAAACGGTGCGAGCAGCGCCTCGCTGAGACGGTTGGCGGTGACGATGGCCGCCGCCTCATCGGATAGGTCCTCAAGGAGGATGGCAAACTCGTCGCCACCCAGGCGGGCGGTGGTGTCGCCGGGTCGCATCGCACCGGTGAGACGTGTGGCGACCTCGACGAGCAGGGCGTCGCCGGCCCCGTGGCCGAGGCTGTCGTTGACGGTCTTGAAGTTGTCCAGATCGAGCATCAGCACCGCGTACCGTCCAGCACTGCGCTGCAGCCGGTTGTGGGCATGCTCGAGACGGTCGTTGAACAGCGAGCGGTTGGGCAGACCCGTGAGACCGTCATGAAAAGCCTGGTGCTCGAGCTCTCCCTGCAGACGCAGCCTCTCGGTCACATCGCGGATGCAGATCAGCTTGGCGGAGCGCCCGTCGAAGGTTGTGTCCCGCATCTCGAGCTCGACCTCGAGAACCTGGCCGGACTTGGTGCGGTGCTGGATGTCCGCGACATGGTCACGTCCGCTGGCCAGCGCGGTGGCGATGTCAGACGGCAATCTCTCCCCGGAGTGTTCAGCGCGCAGCTCCAGGGGGCGGAGCACGAGGAACTCGTCGCGGGTGTACCCATACAGCGCGAGCGCGGCCTTGTTGACGGACAGGAACATGGCGCGCCCATCACCCGCCCCATAGCCCTCCGGGTCCGAGACGAACATCGGCTGTGGGTTCTCGTCGAAGAGGGATCGAAAATTCTCTTCGCCCTCGGCCGTCACCCGTGCCACATCGGCCAGGCGGGCTGCGTTCGCCTCGACGATGAGCAGCCGGAGCCGCCGGCGCCGTGCGAAGAACGCGAAGCCGAAGATCAGAAGGCCGACGCCGGCGACGATCACAGCCGACGCGATGAAGGCGACGGCGACACCCTGTTCAGAGGTCGTGGCCAAGGCATCGACCACGCGTGCGAGCTCATCGTCCAGGAGCGAGAACGCCGGGTCGCCAACGGCTTTGTCGAGGCGCGTGGCTTCCGTGACGTTGCCACCCTTCAGAACAAGGAGCTCCTGGGAGATCGCCGCCTGGTAAACGGCTGCGAGCCGGGTGATCGAGGTGCCATCCGCATTCGAAACGCTCGCCGCCTGCACGTTCGTCAGCGCCACACCAGCGGCGATCTGGTCCGCAGCGGTCTGGCGATCGGGGTCGAAGAGGCTCGTCTGCTCGAGGGTGAGCGCGGTGCGCAGGCCGTTCACCGCCCGGTAGGCGGTTTCCTGCTGGCCCGACCACGTGTGCAGGCCAGCCAGGGCTGCCATCACTAGCGCCACCACCACGACGCCACTGACAGCGCTGATCCAAGCAGGCACGGAGCGGCGTGTTACTCGCGCCAGCGAGCCGTGGACTCCACCTTTACCGATTTTCACGAGTGACCGCTCCGCGACGTTCCTGATTGACTGGAGCCGGCATCGACGGCGGACCCGCGGCTGATCGGTCGCCCGTAGTCGACAGCGTGCGCCTCTGCGTGGTCCCCCACCCACGGTTCGGATTGCTGTTGCGGGATTGTCATTCCGGCGTACTGGCCACCGATCCGGCAGTAGACTCCCGAATGACTTTCCAAGGCCTCAGAGGACTGCCTGTGGCGAATGAATCAGTCGCGCACATCGGCGGACTAAACCACGTCAACCTTCTCGACCACCCGCAGGTCTACGACGTGTTGCGCGGGGCACTGACGACGCCAGTGCGCGGCGGCATCGCGTGACCTGAATCCCACCGGCCTGGACACCGTTCCCGGTGGTCCGTCTGGTTAGAACCCCGGTGTCGCAGATGGGGTCTGGCTGCCGCTGCCGCCGCTGCCGTAACCGCCCGGCGGCCGCGAGGCGCCGAGCGTCGACCAGGCAACAGCTCCGGCGGGG
>CATPBU010000021.1 GCA_955652455.1 Candidatus Dormiibacterota bacterium | reverse complement strand
TGCCGGAGCGGCTGGCCCGGTTCCTGCGCGCCCACCCCGGGGTGCGTTTCACCCTCGAGGAGGGCACCACCGCCGAGGTCGCCAGCGGGGTGCTCGCCGGCGACTTCGACCTCGGCATCCTCGGTCCGCCACCGGTGAACACTCCGGAGCTGGAGATGGTGCCGCTCTTCAGAGAGCGGGTGGCCGTGGTGGTGCCGATCGGTCACAGGCTCACCGGCCGCACGTCCTGCGCGCTCACCGACCTCGCCGACGAACCGCTCATCCTGCCCCGGTCGCGCAGCGGGCTGCGCAAGGTTATCGACGACGCGTTCGCGGCTCAGGGGCTGACCACCAAAGTCGCGTACGAGGGAGACGACTTCAGCATCGTTCAGGGTCTCGTCGAGGCCGGCCTGGGCATCACCCTGATGCCGATGCCGCTGCCGGCTCCGTCGGCCCAGGTCGCCGTGATCCCGCTGCGGGACCCGCCGATCGCACGGACCATGGCCCTGGTCTGGGATCGGCGGCGCACCCTGCCGCCGGCGGCACTGCTCTTCTCGCGGGGTCTGGTCACCGAGGTCGGCGACCCCTTCGACCCACCGCCGGGCGGGTAAGCGGACGGGCGGTCGCTGGGGCACCCGGACCGTACACTCGCCCCGTGGCCGCCGTCTTCGTTGTCGCCGCCGTTCTCGCGCTCGCCGCAGGAGCCGCGGCGATCGCCCGCGCCCGACGGGGCACCGGCGCGAGCGATCGCCCGCCGCCGCCGCCGCGTGACCCGGCCGCTGCCGCGGCAAGGACGCATGTCGACGCCGACCGAACCGTGGCCCAGGCCCGCAACGAGGCTCTGGCAGCGCGCGAAGCGGTGCGTGAGGAAGTGCTCGCGCGCCACCAGGCGGTGGAGGCGAGCGACGCGCTTCTCGAGGAACGAGAGCGCACCCACCGCGACCGTCGCGCGGTCTTCGACGAGCGCCGTCATCTCCACAAGAAGCGACGCGAGGAGATCGACGAGCGGATCGCGGCGGTCGCCGCCATGCGAGCGGTGAGCGCGGCCGCCATCGAGCGCACCGCAGCCATCGATCGCGAAACCGCCAAACGCACCGTCCTGGAGCGTGTCGACAATGAGCTCGCAGCAGAGCACCACCCTCGTGTCGAGGCCGCCGTCGCCGAACGCGTCGACGACGCGGGGCCGGCGGCGCGGGCGCTGATCGTCGAAGCCATGGAACGTCAGCTGAGCGGCCACGCCGATGGCGCTGCGCGAGCCGCGCCGGTGTCACTCGAAGAGCTCGACGAGAACTCTCGCGAGCGGCTGCTCCGCGCCCTGTCGGTGATCGCTGAAGACACGGGCATGGAGTTGGGTGTCGACGAGGATCGGGCTCAGGCGACGCTGCGCGGTATGGATCCGATCGGCCGCGAGGTGGCCAGGCAGGCCGCCCTCGAGGTGATCGACCGCAAGCTCCAGGCCGCCGACGTCCCGCCTCTGTTGCTGCGCACCCGCGGGTCTCTGGCCACCCGGGTGCGCCAGCTCGGCGAGCAGGCATTGTGGGAGATGCAGATGGACGGGCGGCCCGAGCTGGCGGAACTGATCGGCACGCTCCACTACCGCTTCTCGTACGGCCAGAATGCGCTGCTCCATTGCGAGGAGACCGGCCACATCTGCGGCGTGCTCGCGTCCGAGCTCGGTATGTCGCAGGCGATCGCCCGCGAAGCGGGGATGCTCCACGACGTCGGCAAGTCAGTTGACCACGACGTCGAGGGTTCGCACGCGATCATCGGGGGCGAGCTGCTGCGCGTCCTCGGCGCCGACCCCGGGATCATCCACGCTGTCAAGGCGCACCATTTCGACGAGGAGCCGACCACCGACCTGGCGATGCTCACAATCTGCGCAGATGCCATCAGCGCGTCGCGACCAGGCGCACGGCGCGACACGCTGGCGACGTATCTCGCGCGCCTCGAGCAGCTGCAGACGATCGCCACCCGACACTCAGGGGTCGAGCGCGCCTTTCCTCTGCAAGCCGGCCGAGAGGTGCGCATCTTCGTCCGCGCCAAGCAGGTGAAGGACGCACAGGTCCCCGAGCTGAGCGCTCAGATCGCCCATGAGATCGAGAACGAGATGCAGTACCCGGGGATGATCAAGGTGACAGTGATCCGCGAGACCACCGCGATAGCGACGGCGCCCGCCCAAATCGCGGCGGTGCTGGAGGCCAACCGACGGCGCGCCGGCAATGGCAATGGCGATGGCAATGGCGACGACCACGCTGCCGTTGAAGTGTCCACCGACGACGATCCGCAGACCGACTCCGGCGTGCTCGGGGAGGTCAGCCCGGCGGAGAGCTGACGCCGCGGGCGAATTCCTCGACGATCGCGGCGGTGCGCTGTGGCTCCTCGTGGAAGAAGAGGTGGCCGGCACCGTCGAACACCACCAGCGTTGCACCGGGGATGCGTTCGGCCAGCAGACGCGCGTTGGCCACTGGCATCACCGCGTCCTCGCTGCCGTGCATCACCAAAGTCGGCGCGCTGATCGATGGCAGGCGGTCCCAGGCCTCGTGGGTTCGTGAGGCGTCGAGCTGCGCCCTGAACGCCCGGGCGTCGATCGGCCGTGTGGCGCGGTCACCAATCTGCTGTTCGATGAACTCCGGGTGCGCCTCCTGGAAGGCTCGCGAGTAGAGGACCGTGCAGGCGATGCGGTACGCCTCCTCGGGGGTGCGCGCGCCCTTGCCGAGCAGCGCATCGGAGGCCGTCGGGTCGGGTTCTTCGGCAGGGTGCGCGGAGCCGGGGCCGGTGGCAGCGAGCACCAGCGCCAGCAGCCTGTTCGGGTACTCGACGGCAAGCTGCTGGGCCACCAGGCCGCCAAACGATGCTCCCAACACGGTGGCACGATCGATGTGCACCCCATCGAGGACGGCTGCGGCGTCGGCGGCGAGCTGCGCAGTTGTATATGGGCCGGTGGTGACCTCCGATGCACCGATGCCCCGCTGGTCGTACACGGTGACCCGGAAATGCGCGGTGAGCAGCGGCATCAGCGACGCGAAGACCACCCGCGTGGATCCGAGGCCAGGGATGAGCAGCAGCGGCGGACCGTCGCCGTCGACGCTGACGGCCAACCGAGCCCCATCGGGCGCGGCGACAAAGCTGTCCGTCATGGCGGCGGTGATGCTACGCGGTCGCCGCCCCGTCTCTGAGGACGAGCTCGCAGCGTGGTACAACCGCGGCCGTGCCAGAGCGCTTCTTCATCGGCGGCGAGGTGGACAGCCGGTCAGGGGTGGCCATCGAGGGGGCGCTCGCCCATCACATCGCACGCTCGCTGCGGATGCGCCCCGGTGACACCATCGTGGCCGTCGATGGCGGCGGGCGCGAGCACGGTGTCCGGCTGCGCCGCGTCGCCGCAAACCTCGTCGAGGGCGACGTGACCTGGAGCCGCCCCGCGACCGGCGAGCCTCGCCTGCGCATCACCGTCGTCCAGGCACTGCCGCGCGAACGGATCGAGGACTGCGTCGATGTGCTCGTCGAGGCGGGCGCGGCGGAGATCCGTCCGGTGCTGACCGAGCGCGTCGTCAGCCGGCCGGCGGACCATCGCGTGGCGCACCGGCTGCGCCGCTGGCGGGCGATCGCCGCCGAGTCTGCGCAGCTGGCCGGGCGCGGCATCATTCCCGTCGTGCACGCGCCCACGCCCCTCGCCGATGGTCTCGCGGCGCTCGCCGCCGGCACGCGGGTGATCGCCTGTACATTCGACGGCCTGACGGCGTTGTCCGCCCTCGATGTCGACAACGCCCGCCCGCTGGCGCTGTGTATCGGCCCTGAGGGCGGCTTCAGCGAGGGTGACCTCGCGGTGCTGCGCGATGCGGATGCGGAGCTGGTGCATCTCGGAGCGCGCGTTCTCCGCACCCGCTACGCCGGGGCGATCGCCACCACTCTTCTTCTCGGCCGCGCCGGCGATCTGGGAACACCCTTGGCGGCGGCGCCGACGTGATCGCCCACGGCGCCGGGCCGCTGCGAGTCGCGCTCACGGCGCTCGGCTGCAAGGTCAACTACGCGGAGATGGCCGACCTGGCGGGCAGGCTGGCTGCCGCCGGCTGCGACATCGTCCCGGACGACCAGCATGCCGACGTGCGCGTGCTCAACTCGTGCACGGTCACAGCGCAGGCGGATGCGACGACGCGGCAGCGACTCCACCGGCTGCGCCGTGATCACCCGGACGCCCACCTGGTCCTCACAGGGTGCAGTGTCGACGGCAACCCGGCGACGTACCTCGGCACCGCCGCCGACGGCGGCCGCCACCTCCCCGAGGGTGTCGACTCGGTTTTCAGCAACGCCGAGAAGGACGGCATCGCGACGCACGTCCTGGGCATCGCCGCAGCCCGTGGTGGCGAGCGCGCGCCAACGTCGGCGGTGCCGCAGCGCAGCCGGGCGTTCGTCAAGGTGCAGGACGGTTGCAATCACCGCTGCACGTACTGCTCGGTGTGGTCGGCACGCGGTGCGTCGCGGTCGCTGGCGGTCGGCGAGGTCCTCGACCGCGTCCAGGCAGCAGCCGACGCCGGATACGCCGAGGTGGTCCTTTGTGGTGTCGACCTCGGCTCGTACGGACGCAACCAGGGCACCAGCTTGGCTCAGCTCGTGCACCGGCTGCTCGACACGGCCGGCGATCGAGTCCGGATCAGGCTGAGCAGCGTCAACGCCAACGACGTGAACGCCGAATTGATCGCGCTCAACGCCCACCCGCGGCTGTGCTCGCACTGGCACATGCCATTGCAGAGCGGCAGCGACACAGTCCTCAAGGCGATGCACCGCGGCTACCGGCGGGGACAGTACCTGCGCGTGTGCGATCAGCTGCGTCAGCTCGATCCCAACACCGAGTTCACCACCGACGTGATGGTCGGCTTTCCGGGTGAGACCGATGCCGACCACGCGGCCACGATCGCGGTCATCGAGGAGGCTGCGATGCTCGCCGCCCACACGTTCCGATACTCGCTGCGTCCGGGCACGCCGGCGGCCGCGATCGATGGCGCGGTCGCGAACGGCCTGGCCCGGCGGCGCAGTGCCGAGGTGCGACGCGCGGCGGCTGCATCAGGACACGCGCGGCGCCTCGGCGCCGTGGGCCGCCGCGAAGCGGCGGTATGGGACCGCCGCGACGGCGCCATCGCGCACGGCGTGACCTCGACCTACATGGAGGTGCTGAGCGACGCCTGCGCAGCGACCCGTCCGGGCTGCGAGTCGGTGGTCGAGCTCGTCGCCGTCGAAGGCGATGCGCTGCGCGCTAGGCTGCTCGAGCCATGAACGACTGCATTTTCTGTGCCATCGCCGCCGGGGACATCGTCGCCGACCGCGTCCACCAGGACGACGAAGTCGTCGCCTTCCGTGACACCAACCCGCAGGCGCCGACCCACATCCTGGTCATCCCGCGCGAGCACATCGGTTCGGCTGCGGAGCTGACACCAGCGCAAGACCCGCTGTGGGGCCGTCTCCTCCACGTCGCGCAGCAGATCGCCGACAGCGAGGACATCGATCGCAGCGGCTTCCGCCTGGTAACCAACGTCGGCCGCAACGGGGGCCAGACGGTGCATCATCTGCACCTCCACCTGCTCGGCGGACGGCCGATGACGTGGCCCCCGGGCTAGACGCCGGAGGGTTCAGCCCCTAAACGCATCCTTGATCGCGTCGAAGAATCCCTTCTTGACCTCGGCCGGCCTGCCGGTACGCTCGCCGAGTTGCTCATAGAGTTCGCGCTGGCCGCCACTGAGATGCGTCGGGACGGCGACGTGCACGATGCAGAGCTGATCGCCACGCCGGCCGCTGCGCACGTGCGGCACGCCCATCCCGGCGATCTTCAGCACGCGACCGTGTTGGGTCCCCGCCGGCACGTCGACCTCGTGCTCGCCGCTCGCCGTCGGGACGGTGATGCGGTCCCCTAGAACGGCCTGGGGAACGCTCACCGCCAACTCGTAGAGCAGGTCCTGGCCGCGCCTGACTAGGTGCGGGTGCGGCGCGATCCGGAAACCGACGTACAGGTCACCGCGGTTGCCACCGCGCGGTCCGGCCTCGCCCTGCCCTGCGTAGCGCAGGGTCACGTCATCGTCGACGCCGGGCGGGATGGTGATGTCGAGTGTCTGCCTCTCCTCGACCCTGCCATGGCCGCGGCAGGTGGGGCAGGGGTGGTCGACGACGCGGCCCTCGCCATGGCAACGCGGGCACGCGGTGACGTTGACCATCTGGCCGAAGATGCTCTGCACAGCGCGACGCACCTGCCCACTGCCGCCGCACTCCCCGCACGGCACCGCCTCCGTGCCCGGCGCGGCGCCGCTGCCCGAGCAGTCCGCGCACGTGCCGCGGCGCGGCACCTCGATGGTGCGCGTCGCGCCGAACACAGACTCCTCGAATGTGATGTCGACGTTCATGCGCAGGTCGGATCCCGGTTGCGGGCCGCCGCGCCGCCGCCGTCCGGCCCCTGCTCCCCCGCCGAAGAACATGTCGAAGAGGTCGAAGGCGGAGTCGAAGGAGAACCCCCCGAAGTCCGGCATGCTGTCGCCGGCGTGGCCGAAGGAGTCGTAGCGCTGCCGCTTCTGGGGGTCGCTGAGCACCGAGTACGCTTCGCCCACCTCCTTGAATCGCTCCTCGGCGCTCTTGTCGCCCTGGTTGCGGTCGGGATGGAACTCCATGGCGAGCTTGCGGTAGGCCCGCTTCAGCTCCTCGCCGGTGGCCGTGCGCTCCACGCCAAGCACCTCGTAGTAGTCGCGCTTGACCGTCGCCATCAGCGCCGCTCCGCGCCGGCTCGCGGATGGGCGACGCGCACCAACGCGGGTCGGAGGACGCGGTCGTGGAGACGGTAGCCGCGCTGCAATTCAGCGTCGACGGTGTCGACCTCGACGCTGTCACTCTCCTCGCCGCCGAGCGCCTCGTGCACCGCCGGGTCGAAGGG
>CATPBU010000020.1 GCA_955652455.1 Candidatus Dormiibacterota bacterium | reverse complement strand
CGACAGGTTCGGCAATGCGATCGCGGCGGCATCCAACACCACGGTCGACCGGCTCAAGCAGGAGTGGCCGTGGACGACGGTGGCGGCCAGCGGCGAGGCGGTGGGGCTCCCCGAGGGCCAGCAGGGAAATTCCGAGGTCGGGCACCTGACCATCGGCGCCGGCCGGGTCATCTACCAGCCCCTGACACGCATCAACCGGGCAATCCGCGACGGCAGCTTCTTCGAGAATGCGGTGCTGTGCGCGACCGTCGACACCGCGATTGAGCGCGCCGCCTCGTTGCACTGCCTGGGCGTGATCTCCCCCGGCGGCGTGCACAGTGACCAGGCGCACGGCCTTGCCCTGGCCGAGCTGGCGCGCCGTCGCGGCTTGGATCGCGTGTATTTCCACGCCTTCACCGACGGGCGTGACGAACCGCCCACTAGCGCAGCAGGTTTCATGCGCACCTTCATCGACGACCTGCACAACACCGGATGCGGCGAGGTGGCCAGCGTCGCTGGCCGTTACTACGCGATGGATCGCGACACCCGCTGGGAGCGCACCGAGCGCGCCTACGACCAGCTTCTCGGCAGCGGGGGCGACGCAGTACCCGACGCTGTCGACTACATCGAGGGACAGTACGCGCTCGGCACCACGGATGAATTCCTTCCGCCGGTGTCGATCGTGCCGTCCGGACGCAAGCGGGTGGTCATCGAGGACGCGGACTCGGTGGTGTTCTTCAACTTCCGTGCCGATCGCGCTCGCCAGCTTAGTCACGCGCTCGTGGACAAGGACTTCGCCGGCTTTCAGCGTTCGCACATCCTGCGCGACCTGTGCTTCGTCACGTTCACCGAGTATTCACGCGATCTCGCCGCCGACGTCGCCTTCCCGCGGCAGGACGTCAGCCACACACTCACCGAGGAGGTGTGCGCCGCCGGGCTGCGCCAGTTCCATGTCGCCGAGACGGAGAAGTACGCGCACGTCACCTACTTCATCAACGGCGGCCGCGAGCAGGCCTTCCCGGGTGAGGAGAGGCTGCTGGTGCCGTCGCCGCGCGTGGCCACCTACGACACCACGCCGGCGATGAGTGCGCGGGAGATCACCGACGCCGTTGTGGAGCACATCGAGCGTGGCGACGACGCGCTCATCGTGGTCAACTTCGCCAATCCCGACATGGTCGGGCATACCGGGATCTTCGACGCGACGGTCGAGGCGGTGGAGGTTGTGGACGGTTGCCTCGACCGCATCGAGCGCGCTGTTGTCGGTGTTGCCGGAGGGTTGCTGGTCACCGCCGACCACGGCAACGCCGAGCACAAGATCGATCCGCGCGACAATTCGCCGCTCACCGCGCATACGACGAGCCCGGTTCCGGTGATCCTCTGCGGGACCGACGCCACGGCGCTGCGCGGGGGAGGCGGCCTCGCGGATGTGGCCCCAACCGTGCTCGAGGCGATGGGTTTGCGGATACCAGAGCCGATGACCGGGCGCACCCTCGACTGAGGTGCGCGCCCGGTCGCCGGCCGTGTCGACGGCGGCGGGTCAGAGCCCGGGGCCGTACGAGCCGGCTCAGCCCTGGGCGGAGTCACCGTGCCGGCGCAGGCGCCGGGCGGCTCCGGCGATCACGCCGATGGTCCGGCTGCGACTGCGGCGGCTGTTGGCCCGGCGCATCGTGGCCTCGAGCATGAACTCTTCCTCACGGATCTTGGCCAGCTCGTACAGCTGGTCTCCGTTCATCATCATCTTGACTTTCTCCTCATCACCAACGAAGCTAGTACACTGGTGATAGGGTAGACGACAGAGCCGTCACCTGTCAAGTTCATTCGACGGTAACGATCATCGAGGATTCCCGACCATGGCAGACCCCGCAGCGGAACGAGAACCGGCCCCCGGTGGGCTGGCGCTTGTCCAGGACTTCGTCAACAGCGCCGAGCTTCCCGGCGGCTGGGACGAACTCGGGGACATCGACAAGACGGTCACATGGCTACGCGCTCACGAGCGCGAGTTCACCCCGGACGAGACACAGCGCCGGCGCATCGTCGAGACCCGGGAGAACTTGCGCATCCTGCTCGGCGTCAACTGCGGGCTGCCGCTTCCCGAGGCCGCCGCGGCACGGTTGAGCAAGCTGCTCGACGCCGCGTCGGTCCACCCCGTGGTTGGCAGCGACGGCGTCCACCTTGCCGCCACGTCCCGGGGGGTGGACGGATTTGTGGCGTCGATCCTCGCAGCGCTCGTGGAGAGCACCGTCGACGGCAGCTTTCGCCGCCTCAAGGTGTGCCGGTCGGACTCCTGTCAGTGGGCCTTCTACGACAACTCCAAGAACGGCTGCGGGGCATGGTGCAGCATGCGCAGCTGCGGCAGCCGGGCCAAGGCGAAGGCATACCGCGAACGGCACCGGGCCGGCGAGCCCGCGCACGCCTGATCACGCGCTGGCCGCCCAGTCGCTGTCGAACTGCTGCTCGAACGCCGCGGCGACCATGGCGCCATCGGGGATCGAGACGTCCAGCTCGTGGTTGTGCTCGAAACCGCTGACCGTCCAGTTGGCGCTGCCCAGCACCACCGTGGCGCCGTCCGCGATGGCCGCCTTCGCGTGGAGCTTCTCACCGCTGCTGCGGTAGAGACGAACCGCGACCCCGTGAGCGCGCAACGATGCCGCGGACGGATCGCTCGCCCGCTCGCTGGGATCAAGCAACACCCGCACCGCCACGTGGCGTGCGAATGCTGCCTCCATCGCCTGCACGACCGCCGTCGATTCCATAAAGACCTCTATCTCTGTCACTTCTTCATTCACGAGGCGGACACGCGGCGGACTCCGGACTGGTGCGGCCGGGTGCGTCTCATCGACTTTCACCGGCTCGGGAGACACTCGTTGACATGGCCGTGGTGGCAGGTGAAGGACCTGGCCCAGTTGCTCTATTCCGCCGACGTTCCCGGGGTTTCCTCGCGGGACTGCGTCTATTTCTGGCGTCGGTACCGTGGTGAGAAGCGGCGTGGATGGGCGACGCGATGGACGGAATGGTGGATGCGTT
>CATPBU010000019.1 GCA_955652455.1 Candidatus Dormiibacterota bacterium | reverse complement strand
GGCAAGGACGACGTCGCCCCCGTGGCCGCTGCGATCCGCGGCGCCAGGCCCGGCGTCGACGACTTCGTCGCCGCCATCCGGGCGATCTCCTCCTTGGACATCCCCGGGCACGAGAACGCGGTCGTCCGCGCGATGGCCCGTGAGATGCACTTCCGCGCCGCCGAAGTGCTCTGCGGAGTCTGAGACCCAGTGCCCGACGTGCAACACTTCTTTGACACCCTCCGCGGCCAGCCGACGATCTTGCTTGGGGCACTGGCAGTCGTTCTCGCATTGCTGTGCCTGGCCATGCTGGCGCGCATCGAACGGCTCAAGGACCGCCTGCACGTCGCGCAGGCCGCCGCCGAGGACGCCGCGCGAGCTGCCGCAATGGCCGCGCCAGGCGGCATCGACCCTGATGTGGTCGTCGAAATCCTCCGCAGCGGCGAGCGGCCCACGCTCGACGCCGTCTACGCCACCATGCAGCGCCGCACCGCCGGCAGCACCAAGCGCTGAGCGAACCTACGCGTCCCGCCGCTTGAAGAGGCGGTGGTCGGCGGTGGTCACCGCGACCCACGCAGCCTTCCAGCTGACGTGCACCGCATCCTCACGCAGTCGCCGCGCCGTCTCTTGGGCTGATCGCCCGACCTGTCCACTGTCGCGAGAGGTCCAGCCCTTGCGTGAGGCGTGGGACTCCGCGGTTTCCGCCGTGTCCGCGGTTCCTGCCGGCACCGGGTGGCGTACCGTCCAGGGCAGCGGGCTTTCGCTATGGCCGGTGCTCGGCACCTCGGGCGACGAATGGATCCGAAAGCCCGCCCGTGGCTTGATCGGGCTCGGCGCAGGAGGCGGTGTGTCGCTGACCACCAGCGCATCGACCGGGGCGGTCACGGCGTCGACCAGCTCACGGATCACAAAGCCGTCGCGGCCGCGCGGAGGAGCCGGCACCGGTGCGGGCTGGGGGGCTGGTGGCGGCGGGAGCGCATCGTCAGCGGGGCGCGGCGTCTGCTCGAAGGCCGCGCCCTCGTCGTAACGAGGCGCCGGCGTCGGCCGATCACGACCGAGGTCGTGAGCGGCGAACGTCAGGTCTTCGCCTTCCTCCGGCTGCGGAGTCTTGCCCTCCGAAGGGTTGCCGGCGGACGTATCGGTCGGCATCAAGGGCTACTCCTGGGTGGACTGCGAGAGGTCATCGTACGCTCGGACCAGCGCGGGTCCCGAACGCGACCGGAAAAGATCGTGTCGCGAAGCGGTTTCCATGTGTGGCGATTGACGTGGCACGGGAGAGAATCCCCCCAGGACGCAACTCGTCGTCCCGTCCCCGCACCCAGAGGAGTCGCAACAGCGTGAGCACCGCAACCGCCGCCAAAGGCATCGACCCCCGCTACCTCGAGGCGCTCGGGCCGCTGCGTCCCCTCATCGACGACGACAGCCTCACCGAGATCATGGTCAACGGACCTGAGATGGTCTACGTCGAGCGCAAGGGCAAGATCCTGCTGACCGACATCCGCTTTGACAGCGAGGAGCATCTCCTGCGCGTCATCGACACCATCGTCTCGTCGGTGGGCCGGCGCATCGACCAGCGGTCCCCGCTGTGTGACGCGCGCCTCCTCGACGGCTCGCGTGTGAACGCCGCCATCGCCCCGGTGGCACTCGACGGCCCCATCCTCACCATCCGTAAATTCAGCAAGGATCCGTACCAGGTCAATGACCTGATCGGCTTCGGCACCCTGACCGTGGAGAGCGCGGCGTTCGTCCAGGCCTGTGTGCTCGCCCGCGCCAACATCCTGGTCAGCGGTGGAACCGGCACCGGTAAGACGACCCTACTCAACGTCTGCTCGAGCTTCATCCCGATCGACGAGCGCATCGTCACCATCGAGGACGCGGCTGAGCTGCAGCTCCACCAGGAGCACGTGTGCCGCATGGAATCGCGTCCGTCGGACGTCAACGGCGACGGTCGCATCACCATTCGCGACCTGGTGGCCAACTCCCTGCGCATGCGCCCCGACCGGATCGTCGTCGGCGAGTGCCGCGGCGGCGAGGCGCTGGACATGCTCCAGGCTATGAACACTGGCCACGACGGCTCGTTGACCACCATCCACGCCAACAGCACTCGCGAGTCGCTGTCGCGCCTCGAAACCCTGGTGCTGATGGCGGGCATGGATCTGCCGCTGAAGGCAATCCGCCAGCAGATCGCCAGCGCGATCAGCCTGGTCGTCCAGCTGAGCCGTCTCAAGGACGGTTCGCGCAAGGTCACGTCGATCAGCGAGGTCATCGGCATGGAAGGCGATACCGTCACCATGCAGGAGATTTTCAAGTTCGAGTCCAAGGGCGCCGACCCCGCGACCGGCAAGATCATCGGTGAGTTCAATCCCACCGGTATCCGCCCGAAGATCATCGACAGGCTGTTCGACATGGGTGTGCCGCTGCCGCCGCGCCTGGCGCAGCTGTTCCCCGACCGCCGTCAGCTGCTGCAACAGCAGCTGATCATGCAGCAGCAGCGCTCCGCCTGACCAACGGCGGGCGCTCGCGCCCGTACCCACATAGACTGCGGCCACCGTGGCGGCGTTGCGCCGCGAGGAGGAAGCAGTCGTGTTGGTCCTAGAAGTCCTGATCCCGACAGCCGTCGTCGGCCTGATCATCTGGATCGTCGTGGGGTTGAGGCAGCGCGCGGCGGAGCCATTTACCCTGGCCAGCGCCACGGCCTTCTACTCGCATCTCATGGTCATCGTCACCGCGACGGCGGCGCTGTGTGG
>CATPBU010000018.1 GCA_955652455.1 Candidatus Dormiibacterota bacterium | reverse complement strand
GCCTCACGGTGGGCGACGTCACCGGGCTGCCCGACCTCTCGGGGTACGGCACCATGCACGTCAACCAACCCGACTCGCACCAGGTGAGCGACGCCAACGCAGCAGCTGCGGCGACGGGCCTGCCGGTGCTGCGGACATCCTCATTGCCCGCGGACGTCCCCGCGCAGGTGCGCTGGGAGGTGATCGGTGCTGGCAGCGCCACCTTCACCCTGGATGCGTCCGCGGCGAACGCCGCCGCGACCAAGGCCGGCCGCCCGGCACCGCAGATCCCCGGCAACCTGAACGGCGCATCGGTCACGGTCAACGGCGGACCCGCGGTGGTTGCCGTCTACGGTGGCAGCGCCACGTCGGGCGACCAGCTGGGTGCCAACCTGCCAGCGCTGATCGTCGGCGAGGGATTGCGGCCCACCGCCGCCACCAACGGCGCCACCCTGGCGCAGCTCGAAGACTTCCTGGTGTCGCAGCCGGGCATCTCGCCTCAGCTGGCCGCCGAGATCCGTGCCATCGGACAGCCGGCGAGCACCCTGCCCATCCCCATCATCGCGGGCGTGATGACGTCGCAGACCATCACCATTGACGGCGTGCAAGGTGTCGTCACCGGTGACTCCACCGGCCTCGGAACCGCGGTCATCTGGGAGAAGGACGGTCTCGTCCACGTCGTCGCCGGCGCGCTTGCCCAGAGCGAGGTTGTCAGCATTGCCCGGTCCCTCCACTGACGCGACGGCGGCCCTGTCCGGGGATGTCCCGGCCATCCATGCTGTCGAGCTGACCAAGCACTACGGGCACATCGAGGCCCTCTCCGGCCTGAGCATGTCGGTGCCGCGCGGTGAGATCTTCGGATTTCTCGGTCCCAACGGCGCCGGCAAGACGACCGCGGTGAAACTGCTGCTCGGCCTCACCTCCCCCACCGCCGGTGATGCCTGGCTGCTCGGCGAGCCCATCCGCCGTGCGGCAGCGCGGCGACACGTCGGCTACCTGCCCGAGCTGTTCCGCTACCCGGCGTGGCTGACCCCATCGGAGGTGCTGCGTTTCCACTGCCGGCTGATCGACCTGCCGCGCGCGGACCGTGACCTCGAGATCGAGTCCGCTCTCACCACGGTCGGGCTACGCGAGCGAGCCAATGACAGAGTTGGCACATTCTCGAAGGGCATGCAGCAGCGACTTGGACTCGCCGTCGCCATGCTCGGTGACCCGCAGGTGGTGTTTCTCGACGAGCCGACGTCCGCGCTCGACCCCGTGGGCCGTCACGACGTCCGCGAGATCATCCGTGCGCTGCGCACGCGGGGCACCGCGGTGTTCCTCAACTCGCACCTGTTGACCGAGGTGGAGCAGGTGTGCGACCGCGTCGCTGTCGTCGACCGCGGCCGGGTGGTGGCGTCGGGGACACTTGACGACATCCTCGGCGGCGGCGTCGCGGTGCGGCTGCACGTCACCGGGGCAGCCGGCCTGGCGTCACTGCTCTCGCGCTGGGGACAGGTGGTGGTCGAAGGCGAATGGGTCACCGTGCGTGGCGTCGACAGCGAGGACGTCGCGGACATCGTCGCCGAGCTGGTCTCTCGCGGCGCCCGCGTTCATGCGGTGGAGCCGCAGCGGCAGTCGCTCGAGGACCGCTTCCTCGAGTTGCTGCGCGCGGCCGATGACGGAGCCGCCGCATGAAGGCGCTCACCATCGCGATGGTCACCGTCCGTGAGGTGAGCAGGCGGCGGCTGGTGCTCGCACTGGTTGTGCTCTCCGCGTTTGCGGTGGCGCTGACCGGATGGGGGTTCACCCGCCTTCCGGGGATCCGCGATCACGGCGTCCCCATCACCCCGGCCGACCTCACCCTGGTGACCTCGCAGCTGCTCATCTTCGTGCTCTTCATGTTCAGCGCCGTGCTCGGTCTCGGCGCGGTCATGGTCGCCGCACAGTCGGTGTCGGGTGAGGTCGAATCCGGCCAGGCACTTGCGGTCCTGGCTCGTCCCATCCGGCGCGCCGAGGTCATCCTCGGCAAATGGCTCGGCCTCGGCGCGCTCATCGTCGTGTATGCGGCGGTGGCGACTGCAGCCGAGTTCATGGTGGTGAATTGGGCAACAGGCTACCTGCCGCCGCACCCCGTCGAGGCCGCCTTGTTCGTCGCCGTCGAGGGGCTTGTCCTACTCACCCTGACGCTGCTGCTCAGCGTCGGGCTGTCGGGCATCACCGCCGGCGTGATCGCGCTGATGTTCTTCTTCATCACCTGGATCGCCGGCGTCGCCGGGGCCGTGGGCACGGTGCTCAACAACGGACCCATCGAGGCGATCGGGAACATCAGCCGCATGCTCCTGCCCTCCGACGGCCTCTGGCGTGGCGCCATCTTCAACCTTGAGCCGGCCACCGTGGTGGCGGTCGCCTCGGGCAGCCGGGAGGCCGCCGCCAACCCGTTCACGTCCCTCTCCCCTCCCGCCGTCGCCTACCTGGCGTGGGTGGCGGTATGGATCGTCGCCGTGGTCGGCCTCACCATCGCCGCCTTCCATCGCCGCGAGCTCTGAGGGCGGCGCGGGGGATTGGTGCCAATGCTTGCGGAGTGACCTACGGCCGCGGCGGAAGCTGCTGCAGCGCCCACCCATTGCCGTCGGGGTCGCTGAAGTAGACGAACGAGCCCCACGGCTGCACGTCGACCTCGCTGGCGTCCACGCCGCGACTGACCAGCTCGTTTCGGGCACCCTCTGCGTCCTCGACGACGACTTGGAGGCCCTTCTGCGAGCCGGGCTCCATCGTGGTGATCCCCGTGCCGATCGCGATCGAGCAAGCGGATCCCCGGGGAGTGAGCTGCACGAACCGCAGCGTGTCATTCACCTGCTGGTCATGGTCAGCGTTGAACCCGACCTGGTCGACATAGAAGGCCTTGGCGCGGTCGACGTCGCTCACCGGGACGAACACCAACTCGAGCTTCCAGTTCATGGACCGCAACATACCGCATGGTGGCGCCGAGCCGGTTCGGTCAGGTGGGTGTGTCGGGAGGAGTGTCCCGCGGCACCGCAGCCGGTTCCTCTCCAAAGGTCAGTGACAGGGACGGGTGCGTGCGCGCCAGTCGCATCTGGGCGCTGCCCAGCGCAGCCGGCGACAGCGAAGCTACCGTCAGCGCGTCGACGAAGTCACTGCCCTTGATGCGGTAGAGGGTGCATTCCGTGACGGCGCTGACCGTCGCGGTCCGCGGCCGGCGCGCAAGTAGTCCGATCTCCCCGAAGTAGTTGGGTGGTCTGAGGGTGCCGAGCGGCTTGGCAACACCGGCCTCGCCGGCGGCGATCACCTCCACCTCGCCGGCAACCAGGACAAAGAAGTCGTCGGCCTCATCGCCCTCTCGGATGATCACCTTGCCGGCGCTCACAGTCTCGTCGACGGCGGAAAGCGCCAGCCGTTCGAGCGTGGCCCGGGTGGCGCCCGCGAAGATGTCGAGGCCCTCCAGGATGCCGATGCGCGGCTCGATCTTGCTGAGCTGTCCGGCCGACTGACGATCAATCTGGCGAACCTTCGGATACGACAGTACGGTGAGCGCCGGGATGGAGAAACCGACGATCAACAGGGTGTTGGTGAGCCCGAATGCGCCGAGAAGGATGGGCATGAGCAGCGCGCCAAGGGAGATCGCGGCGAGCACGAGCGCAAAGAAGACGCCAAAAACCCGTGCCACAACGTCGGGGTTGACCGCGCGTTGCAGCGCTGTGATTGCGAGCACGTCGACGACCAGGGTGCCGCCGCCACGAATGACTTCGAGGGCAAAAGCGATCCCGGGCGAGTGGACCACCGCGAGCAGCGCCGTCGGCAAGCCGAACACGATCATGCCCACAACGATGATCGTGCCGAGCCGACGCATTGCCGCGATGCGGTTCATGAACGGCGCCATGACCAGGCCGCCAACGCCGAGGGCCGCGAGGAGGTAGCCGTACCCCTCGCTGCCGGTGCCGAGCTGTTGCTTGCTCAACACCACGAAAAGCACAGTGTCCGTTCCGTACAGGAAGCTGGCGACAATGCTGAAGCCGGCCAGCACGACAACCGTCGACGAGCTGAGGAACGCCTTGATGCCCACGCCCATCTGCTGCAGCGGGCCGAGGGTGCCGCCCTCGGTGGCGTCACCGGGCATGCTGCGCGCTCTGATACGGCTCACCACCAGCGCGGAGAACCCAAACGTTGCCGCGTTGATGGCGAACACCAGCGGTACGGGCCCGAGAACCAGCAGCGCGGCGCCGATCGCCGGGCCGACGATGATGGTGAGGTTCTCGACGCCCGCCTGGACGCTGTTGGCAGCGGCCAGGTGTTCCTCACCGACGATCGACGGCACTGTTGCTCGTGCTGTCGGGTCGTACGACGCCGTGGTGACGGATGTCAGGATTGCCAGCGCAATGATCACCAGCACAGGTGCATTCACCGCCGCGGCGGCGGCAAGAACGCCCTGGACGACCATCGCGACGGTGTCGAGGGTCACCATCAGGTGGACTCGTTCGACACGGTCGGCGACCACGCCGCCGAACGCGCTGGACAACAGCGCGGAGAGGAATCGGGCCATGGACGCGGCGGCGACCCAGGCCGGCGAGTGCGTGGCGTTGAAGACGTACACAATGAGCGCGACGTTGTACGCCCAGGAACCACTCTGTGAAGTGACCAGGCCGGCGAACAGCAGACGGTAGTCACGGATCGCAAAGAGTGAGCGGTACCCGACCTTCGCTCTCCTCTTAGGGTCGACCGCCACCTCGGACTGCGTCGCCATCAGGCGCTACGCGCTTGGCGCCGGCTGTCGTGCGACAGGTGCATCCCCCATACGCTCTAGACAGCGGAGCGCGCGCGCTCACTGGGAAGCGCAGGCGCGACCGAGGCAGCCTCGACCCGCTCGATCCATCGCGTGGCGCGCAGCTCGCTGAATATGGCGCGCGCCTCGTTGAGCAGCCAGCGAGCGTCCTCTCCCCTTCCCCAACGCAGCGCCCACTCACCGAACTCGAGCCGCGCCACCGCCGCCCAGAACGGTCGCTGTCTTGCCGCAAAGGCTGCGATGGCATCGGTGAAGTTCGAGGTGGCCGCCTCGTCGTCACCACGGTCAGATGCTAGGCGGCCCTCCCAGCGCAGGATGTGCGCGTCGAGTGTCGGCTGCCGTCCGACACGGTGACGCCCGCGCACCGCGCTGACGATCTCGCCGACCTTGTCGAGACGGCCGAGCGAAAAAGCGGCATCGACCGCCTGAACTGCGGCTCGGCGCGCGGTGAGCGGGAACGAGGGTTCCAGCGACTCCCGCAACCCCTGCTCAGCCGCAGCGAGAGCAGCCGCGTGGTCGCCCGTGGCGTTGAGCAGCAGCGCGCGAGTTGCTTTGATATCGGCGCGTAGCTCGGTCTCCGCGTCGACCAGAATCGGCTCGACCATGGCAAGCAAGCGCTGGGCGTTTTCGACCTTGCCTCTCCAAACGTGGAGATGAACCACACTGAGCAAGCCCGCATAGCCCATTGCATAGCCTTCGAGGAAGGGCTCGTCGACCTCGAGGTACTCCGCGATCAGTGCATCCGCCTCGTCCCAACGACCCAGCTCGATGAGAACCTCGACGCGCGCCAGACGGTTGTACACGGCGCGACTGCGATCGCCGAGACGGCGCGACCTCGCCTCCCCCTCCTCGTACAGCGAGAGGGCGGCTTCGGGTTGGTCTGCTTCCTCGAGGGTGGCCCCGGTATTGCCGGCAATGACACTCGCCACCGGAAGGTTCTGTTCCATGGCAATCTTCGAGGCGGCCAGGTCGAGAATTTCGGCCTCGCCGAGGCGACCCCGTGCAGCCAGCACACACGCCTTGGTGTCCAGCGCAACGGCGAGCACGTCCAACAACCCGGCGGCCTCCGCGATCTCGAGAGCACGCTCGCTCCGCGTCAGCGACTCGTCCATGTTGCCGAGGAAGTACAAGTGCTTCCCGATTCCCGCTTGGGTCTCCGCGATCTCTGCTTCATGGTCCTCTTCGTCAGGAGCCTCTGTCAGGAGGAGAAGTGCTCGTTCTGAGAGCTGGAGCGCCTCTGCCCATGCGAGGCCACCTGCCTTGACCCTGGCCAGCTCACTCAGCGCCCGTGCCTGCGCACCTCTGTCCTCGGGGCCACACAGTTCAACGGCTCTCTCGAGGTGTCGGGTCGCGTCGGGCGCCTGTCCCTGCAGGGTCGCCATCTGACCGGCCCGGAGATGGAGGCTAAATCGGCTTCCGTCGTCGTCGGCCAGGTCCAGGGCACGTTCGTAATACCGCTGCGCGGAGTCGGCG
>CATPBU010000017.1 GCA_955652455.1 Candidatus Dormiibacterota bacterium | reverse complement strand
GCGCACATCGTCGACCAGCCAGATGGTCATCCCGGCCGCCCTTGGCGACGCGGCGAAGGCGGCGGCCACGTTGGCCTCGCGCGCCGAGCGGTCGAGCGTGCTCTGGGCAGGGGTGTTCCTGGTCCGCTCCAGCAGCTCGAGCAGCCGCAGCCGGTGGAAGTCGGCGAACGCCTGCGCGACGACCTTTGCCTGGTTGTAGCCCCGCTCCACGGCGCGGCGGCGGGCCAGCGGCACCGGTGTCACCACCGCCTCCGCCGGCGGGTCGAGCCGCTCCGCGCCCAGCCAGGCGAATGCGCGCAGCGCCGCCCGGCAGTCGCGGAACTTGCCGTGGTGCATGACCCTGCGAACCTCGGCGCCGTACTCGAATGCAGCGACAGCGTCGGCGACGATTGGCACCGGCGTGGCCTGGATGGCGTCGACGCATTCCTCGCACAAGGCGCGGCCGCTGCGGCCACAACCAGCGCAGCGCGACGGGGCGATGCTGTCTAGGAGTCTGGCGAGCCGCACTACGCAAGGTTCGCCTGGATCGCGCGGACCTCGCGCGGACGTCCTTTGTACTTAGAGCAGCCCGGCGGGAGGGTGGCCACGTCTCCGACGAAGATGCGACGGTCCTCTTCGTCCGCATCGCCTCGCGATTGCTGGGCGGTTAGAGGCTAGAACGTCTCCAGAACCGGGATGACGCGCTCGGCCATCAGTTCGATCGGGCGCAGCGACCCGGCACCGATCAGCGTGCCGTGGGCGACCTGGATTCCGAGGTCGGCCAGCTCGCGCAGATGGGCGATGGTCTGGTCAATCCGCTCCCCGTGCTCACCCAGGTCGAAACGCAGCTGCACCGTCTTCTCGATATCGTCGTAGTCGCGGCCCTCGTTGGAGCAGTGCTCTCGCAGCACGTCCAATTTGTGGGCCAGATCAGGTGAATCGAAGAGGTTGCAGGCGTCGGCGTAGCGGGCGACCAGACGCAGAGTCTTCTTCTCGCCGGCTCCGCCGATCAGGATCGGTGGATGCGGCCTACTCAACGACTGCGGCGAGTTCAGGGTGCGCGCGAGCTGGTAATGCTTGCCGTCGTACGGGCCGTCGTTGTCGCTCCACATCTGTAGGCAGATTTGCAGCGCCTCCTCGAGGCGCTCGAAGCGCTCAGCGATCGGCGCGAAGAACAGGCCGAGCCCGTTGGCCTCCTCCTCATTCCAGGCCGCGCCGATACCCAGCATTGCCCGTCCGCCGGACAGCACGTCCAGAGTGGTGGCAGCCTTCGCCAGCAGACCGGGCGCGCGGTACACCACTGCGGTCACCACGGTCAGCAGCTTGACCCGCTCGGTCACGGCAGCGAGGTAGCCCAGCGTGGTGTAGGCCTCGAGCATCTCGTGCTCGGGCGGACCGAGCGGTCCGATCTGCCAGACGTGGTCCATCACACTGACCCGGTCCACTCCGGCCTGTTCGGCCAACCGGGCCACGTCGCCGAGGCGCACATGCAGCGCTGGTGCGCCCCCTTGCCACGTGAAGTCTGAGATATGCAACCCCACCTTCATGCCCGCACGCTCCTTGCCACTCGTTGCTTTCGTCAATTCCACCAGACGGGGCCGGAACTCTGTCCGATGACATTTGGTCAGGTGGGCAACGACCGACCCGCTGGCCCCCAGGCAGACCGCCGTCGGCGGTTTGAAGCCCGGCCGTAACGCCAGCGGCATGCGGCGATGTTGGTGCCCGACGTATCGGCTGAATAGACTGGCCACCGTGACGTTCCGCGGTGATCGTCGGAATCTCACGGCTGCCGTGATGGTCGGAGTGGCCGCCGTTGCTGTCGTTGTTGTCGTGGTCACCGCGGGCTCGACCGGCGGGTCCCTCCCCCCGCCCACACCGTCAGCGACGTTCGCAACTGCGGTCGCAACGCCGGTGCCCAAGCAGCCCGTCACCGGTTTCGGATTCAGCGCGGTCGATGATCCCTCGGCGCATCAGCTGGTCCTCTTCGGCGGCATCGACAGCTACGCCACAACATGGCTGTGGGACGGCCACCGGTGGACCCTCGCCCGTCCTTCGGCCAGCCCGCAGGGGAGATTCGGCGCCTCGGCCGCGTACGACCCGATCACGCGGATGGTCATGCTCTACGGCGGACGGCTCAGCCCTGGCGACGTCGTCGATGACACCTGGGGATGGGACGGCAGGACGTGGCTTGCGCTCGACGCCGGGACGGGGAGCCCCCCGGTCGGCGAGGGCTCGTCGATGGCGTGGGACTCCGTGCACGACCAGATGGTCCTCATCGCCGGTGGACAAACCTGGGTCTGGAACGGAAGCGACTGGGACCGTCAACCCAAGGGTGACCTGCCCGCGGGGTCGGCCTTCGGCAGCGTCGCCTTCGACCCCGTGACCCGCGCCCTTCTCGCCATCAGCTGTTGCGCTCCTCGGGTGACGACGTACACCTGGGACGGAATGGCATGGCGACAGGTCGGCGCAGGCGCCAACGCTCCCGTCATTCTCAGCCTGGCGCTGGATCCCGTCAGTGACAGATTGCTTCTCTGCAGTGACCCGACGCAGTCACAGGTCGGTCGACAGATGTGGTCGTGGAGTGGACGGGACTGGATTCCGCTGGCAGGCTCACGACTTCCGGTGTCGCCGCTCGCCGAGGTCACGGACAGCGTCGTAGGGCGCGTCCTCATCTTGGGGACCGTCGCGGAAGCGACCCAGGGAGCCCCGCAGCCCCTGCACGTATGGTCGTGGACTGGCTCGATGTGGAATCAACTCAGCTGACGGCAAGCCTCGCCGACCCCCGCCTACACTCGGCGCGGTGAGCGCGATCTTCGACCTTGCAGACCGCTACGTCACAGAGGCGGCCGGCCTCGACGCCTTCCTCGCCACCATGCTTGGCGTGCGCAGGAGCGAGGAGGCGATGACCGACTACTCCCCCGATGGGGTCGAGGCCAGCGCCGAGCTCACCCGGAGAACCCTCGAAGAGTTGGGGCGCACCGGCGCCGAGAGTGACGCCGACCGCGTCTGCCGTGAGTTCATGCTCGAACGGCTGCAGATCCATGTCCAGATGCACGAGGCCGGGGAGCCGTGGCGGCTGCTTCGCAACATCGGCTCGCCGGTCTCGGCAATCCGGATGATCTTCGACCTCTGCCCTCAGGACAGCGCGGAGGACTGGGGCCACATCGCCGGCCGCCTGGCGAAGGTCCCGGCGTCGGTCGACGGCCTTCAGGCGACGCTCCGCCACGGCCTCGAGCTCGGCCTGCCCGCGGCTCGGCGCCAGGCCCTGGTGTGCGCGAAACAGGCCGCGATCTGGGGTGGGGTCGAGGGAGATGGCGCGCCGTTCTTCATGGCTCTCGCCGCGCGCTGCCCCCACGAATCGCTCTCTGCCGACCTCGACGCCGCTGCCCGGGCGGCAACCCAGGCCTATGCAGGCCTGGCGCGCTTCCTCCGCGACGACTACGCGCCGGCGGTCCCTGATCACGACGCCGTGGGCCGCGATCGCTATCGCCTGGCCGGACGCGAGTATCTCGGCAGCGACGTCGATCTCGATGAGACGTACGCCTGGGGCTGGGAGGAGCTGCACCGGCTCGAGGCGGAGATGCGTCGTGTCGCCGAGCGCATTAGCCCTGGCGCGACCGTTGAACAGACCATCGAGCTGCTGATGGCCGACCCGGCGCGCGCGGTCACAGGGACCGACAACCTCCAGCAGTTCCTGCAGAACCTGACCGACACGGCAATCGCTGAGCTCAACGGCACCCACTTCGACATCCCCGAGCAGATGCGCCGCTGCGAGTGCATGATCGCGCCGCCCGGTGGTGCGGCCGCGATGTACTACACACCTCCGTCGGAGGACTGGAGCCGACCCGGGCGCACCTGGTATCCCGCCAACGGCCG
>CATPBU010000016.1 GCA_955652455.1 Candidatus Dormiibacterota bacterium | reverse complement strand
GCCGTTGACGTCGTTCGGGCTGGCCCTGGCGATGACGCGCTTGTGGTACAGGGGCACGGCGTCGGCGACGCCCGGTAGGGTGCGCAGCGTGGCCGCGGCGTCCGCAGTCAAGCCGGTGCCGGCAGTGACGCGCACGTCGAGGCTCGACGACCCTGCCGAAGCCTGTGCTGCCGAGCGCGACTCGGCGTCAAGCCCGCTGACCGTGATCGCGACGCCGAGGATCACGGCGATGCCGAGCGCCACCGCGACCAGGTTGAGCAGCGAACGGAGCGGACGGCCGCGGATGGCGCGCGTAGCAAGCGCCCAGGTCAGGCTCACAGGTCGACCTTGTCAAGCCGCTCGACGAGCAGGCCAACGGTGGCGCGCTCGTCGGCGCCGGCGCTGTGGTCGATGCGCACGTCATCGACGATCTCACCATCGCGCATCAGCAGGACGCGATCCGCGTGGGAGGCGACGCGCGCGTCGTGCGTGACCAGGATGGCAGTCTGCTGCTCACTGCGGCAGAGGCGGGCGAGCAGGGCCATCACCTCATGGCCGCTGGTCCAGTCGAGGTTTCCGGTCGGCTCGTCGGCGAGGAGCAGTGCGGGCGCGGCCGCCAACGCGCGGGCGATCGCCACACGCTGCTGCTCGCCGCCGGAGATCTCCTCGGGCCCGTGTCCCTGCAGCCCGTGCAGGTTGAGCTGGTTCATCAGCACCGAAACGCGATCGCCGATGGCGCGCCGGCTGACCCGCGCTTCGCGATGACGGCGCGAGCCCTCGTTGCGCAGCCGCAGCGGCAGGGCGACGTTCTCGGCGGCGGTGAGGTTGGGCAGCAGGTTGAAGAACTGGAAGACGAAGCCGATGCGGTCGCGCCGGAACGCCGAGAGAGCGGCATCGTCGAGGTCATACAAGGAGCGGCCGTCGATAGCGACAGCTCCGCTGTCCGGCGGCTCCAGGCCGCCGAGGATGTGCAGCAAAGTGCTCTTGCCGCATCCGCTCGGTCCCATCAGGGCAACGAACTCACCGCGGTCGACATCGAGCGAGACATCCCTGAGGACATCGCGCGGTGGCCGGCTGATGCTGTAGGACTTGCAGAGGTTGCTGGCGACGACCACTGCGGTTCCGGCAGGGGCTGGCACGGGCGCGGTCATGGTTGTCATCGGTTGGTTCCTCGGCTTGGTGGTTGGGCAGCGGGGCGGACGGCGTGCACCGGCGCACGGGCGGATGCGGCGTCAGCTGATGAGGTAGTTCTCCAGCACCGCCTCGACGGAGTCGAAGAGCAGTCCGCCGTTGGTGTCCGGGAGTGGCGGCACGGTCAGTGAGGGCAGCGGAGGCGGCGTGGGTATCGAGCCCGTTGGCACTGGCACCTCCGTGGTAGGGACGACGGTGGTGGCCGCAGGCGGTTGGACAGGTGCCGCGGGGGCAGGAGTGTTGCGTGGCGGGTTTGGCCGGACCGGCGGCTTCGGCGGTGGAGGAGGTGGCGGAGGGGGCGACGAGCCGAGCTGCGCAAACTCCTCGGAGAACATCCACACCCCGGTGTAGCCCATCCAGGCCCGCGACCCCGAGTTGGCGGAGCCGACCCCGAGTGAGGTGTAGTTACCGTTGAGGATGTTGGAGCGGTGATCGGGGCTGTTCATGAACGCGGAGTTGATCGCCGCCGCGCCGGCGGTGTTCCAGCCGATGTTCTCGCCGGCAGACCGGTAGTTGACACCGAACGCCTGCATCATCGAGAACACGAGCTGACCGCAACCGAGAATCTGATGGGCGAAGTAGTTGCGGTTGATCATGTCGACCGATCGGCCATACACGACGAGACCCGGGCAACCGCCATAACGCGCGCCCTCGCCGATGGCGCCGAGGGTGCCGTTGTAGCTCAGGGAGCGCACCCCGTTGCTGGCGCGGTCCTGGTTGGTATAGCTGAAGAGAGCTGCGTCGGCTGAGCCGTCGGCACGCACGGCGGCCGCGGTTCCGACCGCATGCAGCGCTGCGATCGCGAGACCCGTCACAACCGCCATGTAGGCGCTGGAGATGGCCACGCGACGCCATGTCCGGGGCGCCGGTGCCTCCTCCTCATCGCCGGCGCGCACAGCCGCCGCGGAAGCGGAGAGCGCATCCCAGCGGTCGACGTCGGAGACGTGGGAGGTGCCGTTCATGGCCACCACGAATACCGCACCCCTGCGGGCATGTGGTGGGCCGGTAACGATTCGTAACCAGCATGTCTGAGATCCGTCGACCGCGGCGGTCAGGCTGTTGCCGGACGGGCTCGTGATGTGGTGGCTGTGCGCTTCCGCTTGACAGGATCGTTGCAAGGTCCGCGCCGTCGTGCGAGCGGCGCGAACTAGCCTGTGTCAGGAGATCACTTGTTAGAAGGAGACGCGCCGGATGTCGCTACTCGACCGGGTGCAACGCAAGGCAGAGGAAGGGTCGCCACCCCCGTCGAGCGACGACGCCAACATGGCAGCGCCTGCCCTCGAAGCCGATCCGGCCGTAGCCGCGCCAAGCCAGGAGGCGCCGCCCACCTTTCACACGCCTGACGTACCGACGGGTGCCGACCTGTCTGCGCTGACCGGGTGGCAGGTGCGGCATGCGCCGCCCTCGCCGCCCCCCGCCGATGCTCTCAGTACTGCCGAGCCGGCGCCGCCGAACGGTTCTGGGGGTGCGCCCACCCTCTCCGTGCAGCCCTTCGGCCCAGCGGCCAGGGAAGCGGCGCCTTCAGCTATCGAGAACCCGTCACACGCGCCCACCAACGGAAATGCGCCCGTGCCCCTGCGCCCGCGCTCCGCGCCTCCGTTGATGATGCGCGCGGGACCTGGAGCAAGCGAGGCCTCTGACGCGCCGCTCCGGCAGTCGTCGCTGCTCAGCCGCACCGCGCTCGCCCGTGGCCCGCTCTCCAAGCCGGGATCGAACAACCTCTACTCGCAGTTGCGCAGCAAGGTGCATCAGCGCCTCGTCGAGGAGCTCGCCGGCAACGCCAACACGGCGCCAGCGGAGCAGGTGCGCCAGCGCATCGGCGAGCTGGTCAACGAGATGGTGGCCGAGCAGAACCTCACCATGACCCGTCAGGACAAGCTGCGGGTGATCGAGACCGTCATTGACGATGTCCTCGGACTGGGACCGCTCGAGGGGCTGCTTCATGACCCCGAGGTCACCGAGATCATGATCAACAAGCACAACCAGATCTACGTCGAGCAGCACGGCAAGTTGAGCCTCAGCCCCGTGACCTTCGAGAACAACGATCAGCTGATGCAGGTGATCGACCGAATCGTCAGCAGCATCGGCAGGCGCGTCGACGAATCGTCGCCGATGGTGGACGCGCGCCTCAAGGATGGCTCGCGCGTCAACGTGATCATTCCCCCGCTGGCGCTGCGCGGGCCCACACTCACCATCCGTAAGTTCGCCAAGGAGGCGTTCACCGTCCAGGACCTGGTGGACTTCGGGACGATCACCGAGGATATGGTCCGTTTCCTGCGAGCGTGCGTCCGCGGACGTCTCAACGTCATCGTCAGCGGCGGCACCGGTTCTGGAAAGACCACGACCCTCAACCTGCTCTCAAGCTTCATCCCCGAAGACGAGCGCATCGTCACCATCGAGGATGCGGCCGAGCTCCAGCTCCGCCAGGACCACGTGGTCACGCTCGAGACCAGGCCGGCCAACATCGAGGGACGCGGCCGCGTGTCGATCCGCGAGCTGGTCATCAACTCGCTGCGCATGCGGCCCGACCGCATCGTCATCGGGGAGTGCCGCGGTGGCGAGGCCCTCGACATGCTCCAGGCGATGAACACCGGCCATGACGGCTCGCTGACCACCCTCCACGCCAACAACGCGAAGGAATGCATCGGCCGACTGGAGACACTTGTGCTCATGGCCGGAGCCGAACTGCCATCTCGCGCCATTCGCGAGCAGATCGGCTCTGCGGTCAACATCATCGTGCAGCAGTCGCGCATGCGCGACGGTACGCGCAAGATCGTCAGCATCACCGAGGTGATGGGCACCGACGGCGAGCACGTCCGCCTCCAGGAGATCTTCGCCTTCCGCCAGACCGGCCTCGACGAGGACGGCAAGGTGATGGGTGGTTTCGCGCCGACGGGCATCATCCCGCACTTCCTCGACCACCTGGAAGCCGAGGGCGAGGGTGTGCCGGTGGAGATCTTCCAGGGGCTGCAGGTCGTCAACGACAACTGATCGATCGGCCCTTCGGGGGTCGTCTAGTACCCCGTGGCGCCGTCGATCCGTTCGCGCAGCAGGTCGGCGTGACCGTTGTGCCGCGCGTACTCAGCGATCATGTGCACGGTGATCCGGCGCAGCGAGATGGGCATCCCGCTCGACCGCTGGATGCCGGTCTCGTCAAGAGACGCGGCGTTGGCGACGATCTCGCGAGCCTGTTGGCACTCCGCCTGCCACACGGCGAGGGCTTCGGCGACGTCGCCGTCCAGGGAGTCGAAGTCCTGGTTGGGATCCTTATCCGCCTGATCCCTCTGTAACGGGAGCCTCGGGTGTGAGATCAGTCTTGAGCTTGGAATTACGCACCTATCTCGGTCGAGCTCGCTGACCGTCAGCCTTGCTGTTGGAGTGGCGGCGGTGACGTGGTGCATCCTGGCCTCCCACTGGTGGCGGCAATGGGCTCATCGCCGCACATAGCGTTGTGCCTGGGGTCGCAACTGACGGCCCTGGTGGACCGCAAGACGTGCGAGGTGAACGCACTCACCGCCGAGGAGGATCGATCGAGCCGACGTTCCCTCCTCAGGGAATCGCTGCAGCCGACAACGGTGGCGGAAGAGGCGCACTCGCTCGCAGACGGCGACGCAGGTAGATCGCTGCGACCACCCACGCGGGGATGAAGAGGATGGCTGTACCGATCAGCTCACCGAACGGCTGACCGCCCGACGCAGTCGGAAAAAAATTGCCCTGCGGTGAAACGGACGCCGCCGGGACAACGAAGTAGCTGATTACCGCGTAGGCCGCGGCGATCAGGCCGAAGATGGCGGCGAACCCGTAGAGAACGGTGAAGGCGACGGTCGCCCCGCGTGCCACCCAGACTGGACGACCTCCCGGCAAACTCCTCACCGCCCGGGCCAGCGCCTGATGCGCAAAGGCGACGACGACTCCGACCACGACCAGGGTGAGACCCAATACCAGGTCCTGCGTCCGCTGCGGGGTGAAGTCGAACTGAGGGACTAGCGGATTGCAAACGCCCGCGGGCGCTCCGGCCGGGCACGGTCCCGAGACCGCCCCCGAAAAGTTCTGCAGCCCATATGAGTAGTTGATGTTCCAGAACCCGAAGGCCGTTTTCACCAGGAGCACGCCGCCACACAGCGCCGCCGTCGCGGTGACGATGACCATGAGATGCGAGTAGAAGGCCGTGGCGCTGGCCAGGGTAAATGGCTCCGCCGCGCGCTGCCTCAACCCCACGACGATCCAGATGATCAGGCCGACGACGGCTGTCGG
>CATPBU010000015.1 GCA_955652455.1 Candidatus Dormiibacterota bacterium | reverse complement strand
GACCGCGAGATCGCAGCCGGGAAGCGGCTGCCATACCGCGGCGTCGTCTGCGGCGGCAATCGCGAACGTGGGCGCGGAGCTGGTCTTGGCAATGTCCACCAGCTGCTCGACAAGCGCGACCTCCCCCACCGCGGCGAGGGTTGGGCCGCCCGACCCAAAGCGACGTTCGGGCGCCACGGGGGTGGAGTCAGTCATGGTGGAAGCCCACTTTAGGGAGCCGCCGCGGGGAATCCGCTGCGATTTGCATTTGGGACCTTCCACCCTCTATGGTGCCGTCAAGATCGGGGGCCGCAACCCCGGACGGGGCAGATCAGCTCAGCCTCCTGCCGGGGGAACGGAGGGCACCATTGCGGGGTAGTCGCAAGCTGCTTTTGATCGTTGTCGGCTGCGCCGTCCTGCTCAGCGCCGGAGTCACGTCCATTCCCTCTGGACAGGCCGGCACCACCCCACAGACCAACAGCCTCAGCGCCCGCCGGGCTCAACTCATCCAGGAGCTCGCCGCGCTGCAACCGGCGAAGAACAGCGCCTCCCTATCGCTCACCCAAGCTGAGCAGGCATTCGCCAACGCCCAGGCACGTCTGCTCGCGGCACAGAAGCAGCTCGCCGCACTCAACGCCCGCCTGCTGGCGCTCAGCGGCCAGGTTGCTGCCGACGAGGCCACCATCGTGAAAGCCAAGCAGCAGCTGGCCGCGCTGACCCGGCAGAGCTACGAGTCCACCACCACCGACTCCTGGGTCGCCGCCGTCCTGAGCGCCACGACCTTCAGCCAGGCGATGGAGCGGCTGGCTGGCACTTCGCACGTGGCCGAGCAGGTCAGGAATCTCCAGGCCAGCCTCCGTGACAAGGAGACGGCGATCACTGCCGAGCAGGCCGAGATCCGAACCGACTCGGCCAGGGGCACGGCTCTCGAGGAACAGCTCGCTCAGGACAGCAACGCGCTCCTCCTACTGGTCGAGCAGCGCAACGCGGCCTTCCAGGCCGCCAGTGGTCCGGCGCGCGCCATCGCCGCTCAGATTGCCGAGATCGACCAGCAGCTGGCCGGCGCCGGCGGATATTCCGGGAACAGCAGTTCGTGCGCCAATCACTTCTCGTACGGACAGTGCACCTGGTACGTGGCCTCGCGACGCTGCGTCCCGTGGCTCGGCAACGCCAGGGACTGGTACAACGCTGCCGCCAACTACGGCTATCCCGAGGGGCACACGCCGCGGGTCGGCGCGGTGGTTGTCTTCTGGCCCGGAGGCGACGGTGCCAGCTGGGTCGGACATGTGGCCTACGTCGAGGCGGTCGGTCCGGCCGCGGGAGTGTCTGCCGGTTGGTTCAAGCTGTCTGAGATGAATTTCTCGGGCAACGGCGGCGGTTGGGACCGCGTCAGCTACCGAGTGCTGCCCAACAACTCATCGGGCATCCAGGGCTTCATCTACTCGAAGTAGGCGGCGCTGAGGGACACGAGGCGCTCGCGGTCGAGGTCGCGGATCGAGTTCAGCCGCACCGATGCCGCGTCGAGCCGGGGATCCTGCGCAGTCTGCGGGTCCGGGATGGCCACGCACGGCATTCCCGCGGCGCGCGCTGAGAGCACCCCCAGCACGGAGTCCTCAACCGCCAGGCAGCTGGCTGCGGGCACGCCGAGCAGCGCAGCCGCGCGCAGGTAAACGTCGGGAGCTGGCTTGCCGCGCACCTCGTCTTCAGCGGAACACACCGCATCGATCTGCTCGGCGATGCCGAGGCGGGCCACCACTGCGTCGATGAGCGGCCGCGGCGATGACGATGCGACAGCGCAGCGCAGCCGGCAGGAGCGAACCAGCCGAATCGCTTCGAGCGCTCCGTCGATGGCAAAGCCGCGGGTTTGCACGTGATCGCTGACGCCACCGACGATGCGGTCCACGACATCGCCTACCGACGCGCCGGACCACGGCTGGCGCGCGCTCCATAGGCGCACCATCTCGCCCGTCCGCATGCCCATGGTTTGGCGGCAATCGGCCTCGGTGAGGTGCAACCCGAGCGAGCTGAACACCTCGATCTCGACGCTGCGCCACACCGGTTCGCTGTCAATGAGCACGCCGTCCATGTCGAAAACGACAGCGCGGAGGCTGCCTTCGCGGGGCAGCCCCGGCCTGGTCACCGCGTCAGCCTGTGCTCGAGCACCCGGCGGACTCTCTCCTGGGCGGCGGGCAATTCGTCGATGACGTCGCGCGGCAGCACACCGGCGCGGCCGCGACGACGCTGCAGCGCAAGCGCCGCCTCGGCGTGCACGAACACGGCGGCAACGGCGGCGTCGAACGGTTCGAGTCCTTGCGCGATCAACGCCGCGAGCAGACCCGAGAGCACGTCACCGCTGCCGCCGCTGGCAAGGGCGACGACACGGACGTCACTGATCTGCACCCGTCCATCGGGGGCCGCCACGACAGTGTCGCTGCCCTTGAGCACCACTACCGCCCCACTGTCGTGGGCGAACGAGGTGGCCAGTTCACGGCGGCGCTGCTGCACGGCCGACGTCGCCAGCGAGCACAGCCGGCCCATCTCTGCCGGGTGTGGGGTGAGCACCAGGCGCTGGTTGCAGTTGCGCCAGTCCACGCCCCGAGCGGCGGCGATGTTGAGCCCGTCGGCGTCGACGACAGTGGGCGCGGGCAGCTCCCTGAGGAGGTCGACAACGAAGCGCTCAGTGCCGGGTGCCCTGCCAAGACCGGGACCGAGCACCAGCGCGCTGGCGCCTGGGAAGTGGCGCTCGCGGAGGACCGCCAACGCCTCGGGTCCGATGCCGCCGTCGGCGTCGGGCAGCGGATGGGCCATGACCTCGAGGGTCTGAGCGGCGATCGATGGGTAGATGGAGTTGGGGACGCAAACGTGGACGCGGCCGGCACCCCCGCGCGCCGCAGCGGTGGCACTCATCAGCGGCGCGCCGCTGAACCCCACCGCTCCGCCCACGACCACCACGGACCCGAAGGTCCCTTTGTGCGCGTCATCAGGCCTGGCGGCGAGGTGCACACCCTGCGGCACATTGGCGTGGGTCGCCGGCACCGGATCACCGGTGACGACGGCAATGGCGAGGTCGCCCTCGTGCGACAGCGACAGATGGAGATCGCTGGCGACGCCATGAACGCGAAGCGACGGGGCGCCCCCGGCGCCGACGACGACCTCGACGTCGTGGAACGCCGGCAGTGGCAGTCCCAGCGCACCGTGCAGCTTTCGCACCGCCTCCTTGTCCGCCCATCGTGTCGCCCATCGCTGGGGTCGACGGGCGCAATCGCGGCGCTCCGACTCCGTGTACACGCGCTGCGCCGCCTGCGGCCGGCGCGACAACAACTCGGCGACGCGCGCGACCGAGGTGACGTCCACCCCGGTGCCGCCACTCACTCCACGGTGACCGACTTGGCGAGGTTGCGCGGCTGATCGACGTCGCAACCGCGCTCGACGGCGACGTGGTACGCGAAGAGCTGCAGCGGAACGACGTTGACCAGCGGTGAGATCAGCTCGTCGGTCAGTGGCACCTCGACGAGGTCACGCACGAAGCCGGCGTCGAAGGGGTTCTCACCCTCTGTCACAAGCGCGATCACAGGGGCGTCGCGTGAGCTCACCTCCTGGATGTTGCTGACCATCTTGGGCAGCGTGCGCGAGCGGGTGGCCAGCGCAACCACCGGCACATCGGGGTCGAGCAGCGCGATCGGGCCGTGCTTGAGCTCTCCGGCCGCGTACCCCTCCGCATGGATGTACGACACCTCCTTGAGCTTCAGCGCTCCCTCCAGCGCGACCGGGAAGTTGATGCCCCGGCCGATGTACATCGCGTTGCGGGTGTGCGAATAGCGCTGCGCCATCTCAGCGAGTTGAGGCTCCAGAGCCAGCGCCCGCTCGACGAGCGCAGGTGCCTCGAGCAACGCCGTGGTCAGGCGGCGGTGCTCGTCATCATCCAGGGTTCCCCTGGCCTGGCCAAGCCGCAGCGCGAGCAGCATTCCACACGCCATCTGGTTGACCATCGTCTTGGTGGCGGCAACGCAGATCTCTGGCCCTGACTGCATGTAGACGACGCCGTCGGCCTCCATCGAGAGGGCGCTGCCCACCACGTTGGTGACGGCGATGACGGTGGCGCCGTGACGCCGCGCCTCACGCACCGCCGCCAAGGTGTCCGCCGTCTCGCCGGACTGCGAGAAGGCAACCACCAGCGTGCCCGCGTCAAGGAGCGGGTCGCTGTAGCGAAACTCGCTGGCCGGCTCGACGTCGCACTTCACGCGCGCCAGCTTCTCGATGGCGTACTTGCTGACCAGCCCGGCGATCCACGCCGAGCCGCACGCCACGATGGTCACCTGGTGCAGCGCGGCCAGGTGGCTGTCATCGAGCGTCACATCGGGCAGATCGACGAAGCCCGAGTCATCGATGCGGCCGCGCAGCGCGCCCCGCAGTGACGCCGGTTGTTCGTGGATCTCCTTGAGCATGAAGTGCGGAAACCCGCCCTTCTGCGCCTGCTCGGCCTCCCAGTCGACGATCACCACGCGCGGCTCGCGGTGGGCGCCATCGAGGCTGGTGATGATCACCTCCTCCGGAGACGTTGAGGCGACCTCCCCCTCGCCGAGCAGGATGACGCGCTTGGTGTACGGGATCAGGGCGGTGATGTCGCTGCTGACGAAAACCTCGTCGTCACCAAGGCCGACCACCAGAGGCGCGTTGAGCCGTGCGCCGACGATGCGCCCGGGCTCGTCGGCGGATATCACCACCAGTGCATAGGCACCATGGATGCGCTGCAGGGCGGAGCGCACCGCGGCAGCGAGGTCGCCCTTGTAGTGATGCTCGACCAGGTGCGGCACCACCTCGGTGTCGGTATCGCTGACGAACTCGTGTCCGGCCGCGACCAGCTCGGCGCGGAGCTCTCGGTAGTTCTCGATGATGCCGTTGTGGATGAGGTGGATGCGACCCGTGCAGTCGCGGTGCGGATGAGCGTTGATCACCGTCGGCCGGCCATGCGTCGCCCATCGCGTGTGACCGATCCCGGTGTGCCCGCTTGGCATCCCCTCAGTGGCGAACTGCTTGACGAGGTCGGCGACCTTGCGATTGCTCTTGGCGACAGTGGTGGCACCCCCTTCCTCGTCGAGCACGGCGATGCCCGCCGAGTCGTAGCCGCGATACTCCAGCCGTTCGAGGCTATCGAGCAGCACGGGGGCGGCCTGGCGCCGCCCAGAGT
>CATPBU010000014.1 GCA_955652455.1 Candidatus Dormiibacterota bacterium | reverse complement strand
GAACCTGGCCCGCAACCACATCGAGGTGGTGCACGGCACCGCACGGCTCGGGCCCGACCGCACCGTCTTTGTGCGCTCTGCCGGCGGCGGCGCCGACCGACGCCTCCGCGGTGATGCAGTGCTCATCGCCACCGGGTCGACCCCGCTCCACCCCGCGGGCATCCCAGCAGGTGACGCGCACATCCTGGACGCCGGCAGCTTCACCGCCGCGCTCCACCCCATCGCCAGTGTGCTCGTCATCGGCTCCGGTCCGATCGGCTGCGAGTACGCCTCGATCTGCGCAGCGCTGGGGATACATGTGACGCTCGTCGACGTCGCCGACCGTATGCTCGGCATGGTCGACGCCGAGATCGCCATCCAGCTCAGCGCCGTGTTCGCTGGCATGGGCGTGGACGTCCGTCTCGCCACCACGGTCAGCGATGTGGTCAGACGCGACCGGGCCCTCGAGGTCACCCTCTCCGACGGTGACGTGGTGCTCGCCGACCGGGTCCTTCTCGCCACCGGCCGCGCGGGCAACACTGCCGGCCTCGGCTTCGAGGATGCCGGCATCGCCGTCGACGCCAAGGGTCGCGTGGTGGTCGATAGCTCGTATCGCACCACCGCGCCAGGCGTGTTCGCGGCCGGCGACGTGATCGGGCCGCCCGGGCTCGCATCGGTGTCGATGGAGCAGGGCAGGCTGGCCGCGTCGCACGCCTTTGGCACCGAGTACCACCACGCGACGGTGTCGGCGCCCGCGATTGGCGTCTACTCGATTCCCGAGGTTGGCATGGCCGGGATCACCGAGGAACAGGCCCGCGAGCGCGGTTGTGACTACGCGGTGGGCAGGGCGGCGTTCACCGGCAACACGCGAGCGACCATCGCGGGCGCGACGGACGGACTTGTCAAAATCATCTTCGATCGCAGTGACCGCCGCCTGCTCGGCGTGCACATCGTCGGTGAAACCGCCGCCGAGCTGGTCCATGTCGGCCAGGCGGTGTTGCAGCACCGCGGCACCATCGATTACTTCGTGCACAACGCATTCAATGTGCCGACGTGGGCGGAGGCGTACAAGTACGCCGCCTTCGACGGCCTCGCCCAGGTCGAGCCGCGAGTCTCGCCGGCGTCGGACGTCAGATAGGCGCCACCGGGGGCGTGATCCCCGGGACGAAGATGGTCGACCGGTAGTACGCCAGCTCAGCGATCGATTCGCGGATGTCGTCGAGCGCCCGGTGCGTCTCCGCCTTGACGGGTGCTCGCGCCAGAACGTCCGGATACCAGCGCCGGCAGAGCTCCTTGATGCTCGACACGTCGATCGAGCGATAGTGGAGGAACTCGTCCACCTCAGAGAGGTGGGTGGCGAGGAAGCGCCTGTCGGTCCCAATGGAGTTGCCACAGAGCGGCACCGCTCGCGGTGCCTCGATGTGGGCGCGGAGGAACTCGAGCGTCTGCCGCCCCGCCTCGGCGAGGGAGGTCGACGAGGTCTGGATCGCCGCCAGCAGACCGGAGCGCGTGTGCATGCGCCTCACCACGCCGTCCATCTTCGCGAGCTCGTCGTCCGTTGCATTAACGACGATGTCCGGACCTTCGCCAACCGTCACCAGGTCGTCGTCGGTGATCAAGGTGGCGATCTCGACGATGACGTGCCTGCTCGGGTCGAGGCCCGTCATCTCCAGGTCCATCCAGGCAAGCACCAAAGGATCCTACGCGCCGCCCAGTGCCGGCATGACGCAGACTGGTCGCGCTCGGGGCTGGTCACGGGTGCAGGCCCGATCCGCGTCTGGGCTGCAGCCGTACAGGGGCGTGTCGGCGATACGGCACATCTTCACCACCGATCTGTTACAGTGCCGCGAAAGACGCGTTTGGGTGGTTCGTCCAGTTTGAAACGACCCCCGAACCCGTTCTTCAGCAGTCAGGGGGGCCAGCAATGACGTCGAGAGGGGCAAATCCTAATTCGGGCAGCCGCCGTTCCGCGGTGGTCAGCAGGGCCTGTGCGGGCGCCGCGAGCACCCTGGTCATCGGCGGGGCGCTGTTCGCCGGAGGCGTTGCGACCCTGGTCACCGCGTCCGCTCACCATTTCAACTCGCCTGCCACCATCCCGAAGACCACGGGCACGGCGTCCGGAGGTGGGTTCGTCGCCGGCTCCGCCGTGCTCAACGACACGGCCAGCCTGGCCAGTGACGTCACCGCTGATCGGGTCGTCAAGTTCCAGCTCTGGGGTCCCAACAACAACCAGTGCAGCCCGACCGGCGCGGCGCCCGTCTTCCAGCAGACCGTCCAGGCCGTCCAGGGTCCGGGCACGGTGCAAACCACAGGCGGGTATGCCGGGATCAGCCCGCAGGCAGCCGAGGTTGCCGGCACCTACCAGTGGACCGCCCAGATCATCGCTCCCAACCACGTGGTTGAGGACTCCAGCAGCTGCGGCAGCGAGCCGGTGGTGATCACCAGCGCTCCGACTCCCACACCCACTCCAACTCCAACTCCAACTCCAACTCCCACGCCCACCCCAACCCCGACTCACACGCCGACCGCAAGCCCCACCCCAGCGGGTGGCGTCCTGGCCATCAGCACCCCGGGCACAGGCGGCCCTGGCGTGGTTGAGCTGACCGTCGGCGGGTTGCTGCTCGTCGGTGGCATGCGCCTGGTGGCATTCATGTCGCGCAGCCGCCGCCGTATCTTCTAGACCGTCGGGTTCCTCCGAACTCGGCGGATGCGGTCCAGCCACGGGGCCGCGTGCAGCGGTCACTGAGCAGCTCCGCCCACTCGACCCGCGCCACCGGGACCAGAAGGGGGCGGACATGGTGGTGAACAGCTCGACGGTGTGCATAT
>CATPBU010000013.1 GCA_955652455.1 Candidatus Dormiibacterota bacterium | reverse complement strand
GCGACCGACGCACCCGCCCCGCCGCTCGAGCCTCCGGGTGTCCGCTCGAGGTTCCACGGGTTGCGGGTCAATCCGAAGACGAGGTTGTCGGTGGTTCCGCGGTAACAGAACTCGGGGTTGTTGGTCTTGCCGACGATGATCGCGCCGGCGTTGCGCAGCCTGGCCACGGCCTCGCAGTCGACATCGGGCACGAAGTCGCGGTACGCGAGCGACCCGTTGGTCGCGGGAACGCCGCGCATCCAGATGTGGTCCTTGATGGTGATCGGGACACCGAGCAACGGCGCCTGCTCGCCGCGTGTTACTGCGGCCTCCGCGTTACGCGCTTGGGCTCGCGCCTCGTCGGCGAGCACGACGGTGAACGCGTTGAGCGCGGGGTTGCCGCGCGCGATCGCCTCGAGGGAGGCGTCGACCAGCTCGACCGGTGATACGTCACGCGCGCGAACGGCGGCCGCCGACGCGAAGGCGTCGGCGACAAATCCGTCCGCGGTCACTGCGTCCTAATCCCGCGCGTGCGACTCGGCGAGCTTCTCGAGGTTGACGTCGGTCCGAGCCGCCACCTCGCGCTCATGCGCGGTGTCGATCGATCGGGTCAGCACGTAGTAGAGGATCGCCGCCACCGGAAGGCCGATGAAGATGGAGATGTCGGCACCGCCGAGGTTCTTGGCGACAACACCCTCGTACAGCGTGCCGGTGTTGAAGAACGGGATCATCGCGGCGAAGCCGACGAGGTAGGAGACGATGCCGCGCCAGCCGAACAGGCCATAGATGCCCTTCGGGTTGAAGATCTCCGTGATGGCGTAGTGGCCACGACGCACGATGTAGTAGTCGACCAGGTTGACGGAGGTCCATGGGATGAAGAAGTAGAGGACCAGTAAGAGGAAGTTTGTGAAGTTGGCCAGGAAGTCCGACGAACTGACCAACGCTCCCAGGAGGCCGAGCCCGGCGGTGATCCCGATCGTGACGATGCGAACCATCAGCGTGGGTCGAATGCGCTTGAGTGAGTCGATGCCGCTGATCAGGGTGAGCGACCCTCCATACATGTTCAGGGCGGTGACCGAGATCAGGCCGAGCGCCGAGAACACGAGGATGACGCCACCGAAACCGTTGAAGAGCTGGTTGCCGGCGTCGTGGATGGCGCCGATGGTGTCGGGGACGGCCCCGGCCGCGAGCGACGCCATCAGCAGAGTGCCGAGCGCCATCAGCCAGAACGCGCCCAGCGCCGAACCACCGTATGTCCAGTAGAACGTCTTGCTGACGGTCACCCCGGGCGGCAGGTAGCGCGAGTAGTCGGACACGTAGATCGCCCAGCTGATCTGGTAGCCGGCGACGACGCCGAACTGGGCGAGGAATGGGGTGGCGTGGAATTGACCGAGATCCCAGGCGTTGGCGGGCAGTCCGACCCTGGCGATGACCACGCCCGTGAAGATCCCGAAGAGGATGATGAAGGCGTAGGTCAGCAGACGCTCGACGTGGTGGATGAGGTCGTAGCCGACCAGGGCGACGACGAACGCGACGACCGTGGCGGCGATGATCCAGAGCTTGACGTCGCCGCCGGCGGTGACGTTCATGGCCTGACCGGCGAGGATGGTGTTGAAGACGTTGAAACCGGCGTACTGCAGGTAGGCGAAGAGCCAGACCAGCAGAGCGCCGATGTAGCCGAACTGCGGGCGCGACTGGATCATCTGGGGCAGTCCCAGTTGCGGCCCCTGCGCCGAGTGGAAGGCCATGAAGAAGGTGCCGAAGAGCGTGCCGGTGAGGATGGCGATCAGCGACCAGACTACGTTGCCGCCGGTGGTGATGCTGACCAGGCCGACGGCGAGCGTCGCGATCTGCGCGTTGCTCATGAACCACAGCGGTCCGAGATGCCAGAGCTTGCCGTGACGCTCGCGCAGCGGCACGTAGTCGATGGAGCGGACCTCCAGCCCGCCGGCGCGAGCGGCCCTGGGTTCGTCGGTGGCGGTTGCCATGGGTCTCGTCTCCTTCTCCTAGTTGGCTGGTGGTGCCATGACGGACAGCAGCTCGTACGCAACGTGGGCAGCGGCGATGCCGGTGATCTCCGCGTGGTCGTAGGCGGGCGCGACCTCAACGATGTCGGCCGAGACGACCTGCAGGCCGGCGAGTCCGCGGATGACTCCGAGCAGCTCGCGGCTGGTCATCCCTCCGGCCTCCGGCGTCCCGGTGGCGGGCGCGTGCGCGGGATCGAGGACGTCGATGTCGATGGAGACGTACACGGGTCCTGCACTCAGGCGCTCGCGCATGCGCGCAACCGTGCCGGCGACGCCGAGCTCCTCGATCTCGACGCAGTGAATGGTCGTGAATCCGAGCTGCTTTGTTTGCGCGAGGTCGACACGGTCGTAGAGGGGGCCGCGGATGCCGATGTGCATGCTATGCGCCATGTCGATGAGGCCCTCCTCGGACGCGCGCCGGAACGGTGTTCCATGCGTGTAGGGCTCGCCGAAGTACGTGTCCCAGGTGTCGAGATGAGCGTCGAAATGGAGCACCGCGACGGCGCCATGGCGTTGGTGCATGGCGCGCAGCAGCGGCAGCGCGATGGTGTGGTCGCCGCCGAGCGTCAGGAGGCGGGCGCCGCGATCAAGCAGCGCGGCCGCACCCGCCTGGATCTGGCCGATCGCCTCGGCGATGTTGAAGGGGTTGCAGGCGACGTCGCCGGCGTCCGCGACCTGGTGGGTGTCGAACGGTCCGTTGTCGAGAGCGGGGTTGTACGGGCGCAGCAGCCGCGACGACTGCCGGATGTGCGCCGGGCCGAAACGCGCGCCCGGGCGGTAGCTGACGCCGGAGTCGAAGGGGACGCCGAGGACGGCGACGTCGAGACGGCTGACGTCCTCGACGCGCGGCAGACGCGCGAACGTGCTAAGCCCGGCATAGCGCGGCACCACGCGGCCGTCGACCGGCCCGACGATGTCGCGATTCTCTGCCACAGTCCCCTCTGCGGGTCGAACTAACCGGGGCAACGGGCGGCGGCCCAAGCGGGCGAGATGATAGAAGGTCGGTGACGTGAAAAACGCCTCCCACGCTGCCGCCAATCTGCTCGGCCACAACCGTCGCTGCCTGCGCGAGCGCCGGTGAGCCGCCTGGTCGTCCCGGCCGGAGAGGGACGCGGGATCAGGATGGCGGCGGGAACCACGTTCAGGGTGGTGGACGTCGAGGGCGGCCAGGTGGGCGACCTGTTCGCCTTCACAGCGGGCGATGTCCACGAGTACGCGAGCGCCGAGCACACGCGGCCGTCGATTGGCCGCCTGTTTGTGCGGCCGGGACAGACCGTGCTGACCACCCTGCGCCGGCCCATCCTCGAGTTGCTGGAGGACAACTCGCCCGGCCACCACGACACGCTCTATGCCGCCTGCGACCCGGCGCGCTACCGCCTGCTCGGTGTCAAGGGACCGCACCGATCCTGCGCGCAGAACCTGCGCGAGTCGATGAGAGCCCTTGGCGTCGGCGACGTGGCCATCCCGCAGCCGCTCAACGTCTTCATGGACGTGCGCGTCGACCCGTGGGGCGAGATGACCACGCGTCCGGCTTCGAGCAAGCCGGGCGACAACCTGGTCTTCCGCGCGCTGGTCGACTCCTACGTCGTCCTGTCGAGCTGCCCGATGGACACCGTGCCGATCAGCAGCGGGGGCATCACCCCACTCGCCATCGACCTCGACGCCTGACCTTGGGTGGGAGTAGCATCAGCCGTCCAGCGAGCTGTCGTTCGCTGCCGTGGGCCGCTCGGCCGAGCGGCAAGGGGGTGCGCAGATGCGCAAGGTGGCGGATTGCCGTGAGATGCCCAGCGAGAGCGGGTGCACGCTGACGATCGCGGGCGAGGAGGAGGAGGTGGTGCGCGCCGCAGCCGAGCACGCGGCGTCGGTGCACGGTCATACCAACAACGACGAGCTGCGCGAGCAGATTCGCGGCGTGCTCAAGGATGAGGCACCCGTCGGAGCGGCCCGCTGAATGTACGGATCGATCATGCGCGGGCGGCTGAAGAAGGGACGGCGCGACGAGTTCGAGCGGATGTTTGCTGAGCTTGCACCCGTTCACCAGGAGCACGGCCTCATCTCGGCTGAGCTGGCGTGGGAGGTCGGCGACCCCGATCGCTTCCTCGAGATCATCCATTTCCGCGATCGGGAGAGCTACGAGCGCAACGCGGCGCGGCCAGAGACCGATGCCGACTTCCGCCGCCAGATGGAATTCCTCGACGGCGAGCCGGAGTGGATCGACGTCGAGTACGGCGTCAGCGCCGGGTCGATGGTGCGCGCGTAGTCCGTCGGTGACAGACGGCGCAGGTCGGGTACCTGCGCCGTTGCTCGGCTTGCCGCGTCGGTGACGATCCTCAAACACACCCCGTAGAGGCGCGCTCAGCCCCCGGGGACGAACATCAGGCCTGTCGGCTTGCTCCAGCCGACGCTCAGCGGAGTGATGAAGCCGGTGGTCGTGTCGATGGTGCCGACGAAGCCGACCACGCCGGAGTCGTTCGGTGCCTCTGTGAACACGGTGCCCTTGGGTCCGCTCCACTTGATGGTGTAGATGGCGTTCTTGCCGCCGTCGACGACGAAGAGGCGGCCCGAGTTGGCGGTTGCCCAGACGGTGTCGTCCTCCTGGTTGCCGATCGGGGTCTTGGTGACCGACTGGTTGGCGGCACCGGGGTTGGTGATGGTGATCAGCGCGGAGTCGCCCTGCGCCACAAGGACCAGGTTGCCGTTGGCGTCGATGCTGAGCGAGTCAGGGTCGGTGAGGTTGAGCGTGGTCGGCGCCTTGGCGACGGTGTCGGTCGCCGCGGCGTTGCCCATCAGCATGGGCGTGACCGTCGCCGTCGTGCCGGTGACCGTGATCTTGTCGATCGCCGGGAAGACATTGTTGCCGCTGGCGTCGAGGGTCGGGGCGGAGCACACGATGTATGTGGCGCCGCCGATGAAGGCGAGGTCGTCATAGCCGCCGCCGTGAACTGTCGCGGCGAGCGTGATCGATGTTGGCGTTGCGACGGCGGGATCGATGATGTTGAGGGCCGGGTTGCCATCCTCATTGGAGGTGACCCACGCCTTGTGCGTGGACGGATCGATGCGCAGCCCGTCGGTGTGGCCCGGAACCGTCCACGACTTCACCATCTTGCCGTCGAGCGTGTACTCAACGATGGTGCTGGTCTTGCCGTCGCTGCCGTCCTTGGCGGTGACGTTCTGGTAGCCGACCCAGATGTTGTTGCCGTCTTTCTCGATGGAGTCCGGGTTGGACTGCTTGCCGCCGCCAACTGCCCAGAGGGAGAGGGTCCAGCCGGGAGGCGAGATGATGCGGTCGAGGAACTCGGCGGTCTGCTGCGAGATGGCGAGGGTGCCAGCCGGTGGAGCGGCTGCCGCTGCCGATGCGGAGGACAATGCCTTGCCGCTGTCACACCCGGCGATCACCACGCCGATACCGATTGCGCCTGCAGCCGCCATGAAGCGGCCGTAGTTCCCGTTCTGCATCTCTCGAACTCCTCCCGTTCACACCGCAGCCCACCCCGCGGCGTGTCAGGCAAGGACACCACTCCGCTGTTTATGAAGGTGGTAAGGAGTGGCGATCGGATGGGGCCGCATTCGTGCTTGTTTTTGCGCATGCCAAGCGCAGACGAAGCCGCCGTGATCGAGGCGGCCATCTACGTTCGCCAAGCTCTCCGCGTTGCTGCGTCGCCATCCCTCTGCTTGGTATACTAAGCGCTCAGCCTAGGCTCCAGAT
>CATPBU010000012.1 GCA_955652455.1 Candidatus Dormiibacterota bacterium | reverse complement strand
TCATCGACCACCAGCACCCGAGTGGTCTCGGTCACGCGTCCGAGTATAGGAGGGCTCCGCGCCGCCCTCCGGAGTTCGCGCCGCTTCTCAGCAGATTCTCAACCGGCTCCGCCGTGGCACTGTTGTGGGCGCCGCGTAGACTTGCCTGCGACGTGTCCTCCCCGCTGCTCCGCCGTGTCCGCCGCCCGGGCCCGCTGGTGGTCATCTCGCTGGCGTACCTGGTGGCCGTCGCCGGCATCCTGATCTGGCGCGGGATCAGCGTGTCGCCGGACTACCTGTTGTTCCTGCTGATCCCTGTCGCCGTGCTGAGCGGGCGTTTCCTCGGGTTCCTGCGCGACTGGGTGCCCTTCGTGGTGATCTTCCTGGGTTGGGAGTTCATGCGTGCGGTTGCTCCCAATGCCGGTTTCGCACCGCACGTCGCCGACCTCGCTCACATGGAAACCGGGCTATTCGGCGGCCACGTGCCAACCACCGTGCTGCAACAGGCGCTCGACGTTGGGACGAGCGGTCGCCTCATCGAGTACACGGCCACGGTCGTGTACTTCGGCCACTTCGCCTTCCCGTTCGCCGTCGGGATGGTGCTGTGGCTGGTCGATCGTGTGCAGTTTGTCCGGTTCACCACCGCATTGATGGGAATGGCACTGGTCGCGTTCGTGATCTTCCTGCTGGTTCCGACGGCACCTCCCTGGTATGCGGAGCAACAGGGGGTGATCAGCGGCTTCCATCGGATCATCGGCACCACGCTGCCCAGCGCGGTGAGCAAGTACTACAACAACCTCAACCCCAACCCGGTGGCCGCCTTCCCGTCGCTGCACGCGGCATTCCCGTTCCTCGGCTTCCTGGCGCTGCAACGCGTCTACCCGCGCGCGGCGTGGCTGGCCTTCGCGTGGTGCATCCTGGTGTGGTTCAGCGTCGTGTTCCTTGGTGAACACTATGTGGTCGACGTGATTGCCGGCGTGGCGATGGCGGCCGCCTCGTGGTGGGTGATGATGAAGGTGGCGGTGCCGCGCATCGGCATCCTGCAGTCGCGCGTTCCGAAGGGGATGCCGGCGACACCGGAATCGGAGACGGCGGTTGCGTGAGACCGCGGGCGCGCAGCGCATCCAGCTGCCACCAGGGCTTTCCGCCGCCGAGGTTCACGCGCACACGCTCGCCAGCGACGGCATGGTCACCGCGCCCGGCCTGGTGCGCTCCGCAGCGGCGATCGGTCTCTCCGTGGTGTGCGTGACCGACCACGACACCATCACTGATCTGGCCGAGGCCATCGACGTCGGCGCCGCGCTGGGCGTCGACGTGGTGTGCGGGGAAGAGGTCACGTGCGTCTTCCCGCCGGGCACGCACATCGTGGGCCTGTTCATCGACAGACAGGTGCGTATGCACATGTCGGTCGCCGACACCGTCGACGCCATCCACGACCAGGGCGCCCTGGCATTGGTGCCGCACCCTTTCATGCCGACGTACTTCGCGTCCATGTCGCAGGGTCGGCTTGATGCGCTGCTCGACAGCCGGCGCGTCGACGGCATCGAGCTGCGCCATACGGCGCCGGTGCTGCCGGGAACGTGGAAGCGCCTCGACGAGTACTACGTTGCGCATCGCGAGCAGCTCGGGGCCGCCGTGGGCGCCGGCGACAGCCACTTCGGGGCCAACGACCTGGGCCGGGTGGTGACCGTGTTCGAGGGACGCGGCGCGGAGGGGCTGCGTGCGTCGCTTGAGGCACACACCACCTCGCCTCTGGCGGGGATCACTCCGACGCCGCCGGGTTGGCGGGCGCGGCTCGGCCAACAGCAGAGGGCGATGATCTGGCTCTCTCACCAGCGCCGCACCGGCCGGGTCGGCGGCGGGGTGGGACCGGCACCCCGGTAGAATCTGGCGCTGGGCCCGCGTAGCTCAGTTGGTCAGAGCAGGGGACTCTTAATCCCTTTGTCACAGGTTCGAATCCTGTCGCGGGTACTCATTCGGCCTTCACGGTGCTGACGACGCGGTCAACGCACCTGCACGCTGAAGGCTGTGGCGATAGCGGCGATGAACAGGATGTTGATGATCAGCGCGATCCCGCCGCAGACGATGCCGGTGATCGACATGCCCTTGCCCGCCCCGCCCAGCCGGTTGGCTCGGCTGAGTCCCACGCCGCCGAGGGCAACGCCGATCACCCCCAGGACCAACCCGATGTATGGGAACCACAGCAAAGCGGCGGCGATGATGCCAACGATCCCGCCGGCCATGCCAACTCCGTTGTTCGGCTGCATCGCGTGGGCGTACTGGACGGGCTGGCTGGGAATGAACTGCGACCCGGGCGGATATACCGGGTTGTTGTACGCCGGCGGCGGGGCCGGCGGCTGCCAGGGGTTCTGCGGCATCGGCGGCGCCGGTGGCTGCCCCGGCGGGGTCGGCGGAGGCTGGTCTTGTATGTCCGAGCCCTCCCTGGCGCAGCTGATCAGGGCGTCACTCTATGCGCGCGAGCCGAACGGCGTCCACTGGTCGCGATCTCTGACCGGCGCATTACAGTCGGGCGATGACTGAACACCTCTCTGGGACTGTCGCACTGGTCACCGGCGCCTCGAGTGGAATCGGTGAGGCCACCGCCGTTGCACTCGCCAACAACGGCGCGACGGTCGCGCTCGTGGCTCGTCGCCGCGACCGTCTCGACGCGCTGGCGGCGCGCATCGACGGCGGCGGGCGGACTGCGCTCGTCCTCGACACCGATGTCACCGTCGAGGCGAAGGCGCGCGACGCCGTCAAGGACACCGTCGACCAGCTCGGCCGGCTCGACATCCTCATCAACAACGCGGGCGTGATGTTGCTGGGGCGCGTCGAGGGCGCGGACACCTCGCAGTGGCGGCAGATGCTCGACATCAACGTGGCCGGGTTGATGACCTTGACCCATGCAGCTCTCCCTCACCTCCTCGAGGCCGCAGAGGGCGAGCCGCGTCACCTGGCCGACATCGTCAACATCAGCAGCGTCGCCGGGCGCGTCGCGCGCCAGGGCAGCGCGGCGTACAACGCCAGCAAGTGGGCGGTGAATGCCTTCAGTGAGGCGCTTCGACAGGAGGTGACCACCCGGCATGTGCGGGTGGGCCTCGTCGAACCGGGCGCGGTGGACACCGAGCTCGCCTCGCACAACACAGACCCGGAGGTCATTGCACGCATGCAGCAGCGCTTCGGGTCGATGGAGCGGATGACCGCCGAGGACATCGCTGATGTGATCGTGTTCATGGTGACCCGGCCGCGGCGCGTGGCGCTCAACGAGGTGCTGGTGCGACCCACTGAGCAGGCTGACTGATAACGCAGCGCTCGTGCCGCCGACCTCCTTCCATCGCGGACCGTAGACTGGCGGCGGCGCCGAGGTTGCGGTTGCGGTCGTTTGCGGAGGGCTGGCCACGGAACTGCTGCTGACCGGGCAGCGCAGCGAGCTGGGCCGGGCGGTGGCGCGCCAGTGGGCACAGCAGCGCCACGGCGGGCGCGGTCGAACACTGGTCAACGTCGCCGCACAGACGCCGAACACGCTGCTGCACGACGGCCACGCGTGGAAGTCCAATGCCGCCGACCACCTCGTCGACTCGACGCGTCGCGCGCTGGCGGAGGCGACCCGCCAGCGCTGCGGCTTCGTGGTCCATGCCAGCTACGCGTTCCTCGGACCAGCACACGCGGGCGGCAAGATCGGCGACTGGCTGCAGTCGATCGTCGACGCCGCGCTCGAGGGGGAACGCCTGGTGATCGAGAGTGGTCGACGCAGCACGGTGCTGCGACTCGGCTACCTCTACGGGCCGCAGTCGCGCGACCTTCGCGCCTACCGGACAGCGTTTCGCATCGGCCGCCCCTACTGGGCCGGGCCGCGCCACAACCTCCAGTACTTCCTGCACACCGACGACGCCGCTCGGGCGCTGCTCGTCGCCGCCACCTCGCGACCGGACCGCGCAGTTCTGTACGCCAGCGACGGGACGCCCGCGTCGTTCGCCGACTTCATGGACTACTTCGCCGAGCGGATCGGACGCAGCCGCCCGCTGCACCTTCCCAACATTTCGCGGCAACTGGTGCGCGCTGTGGTGCGCGAACCCCATCAGCAGATGGTCGATCTCGCTGCCACCGGCGATGCCATACCCCGCCTCCCCGGATTCACACCGCGTTACGCCGACTACCGCGTGGGACTCGACCAGGTCATCGATGCGTGGCAAAAGAGTCGGTGACCCATGCGGCACCCGGCGAGCCCACCGCGCCACCGCGTGCGCTGCCCGTGGTGGTGTTCGCCGCGGGCGCGGGGTCGCTGGCTACGGAGATCTGCGCATCGCGGTTGCTGGCGCCGTACTTCGGCAACACCACAGTGGTGTGGGCCAACGTGATCGGGCTGATCCTGGTGTACCTGTCGGTCGGCTACTGGCTGGGCGGGCGATTCGCCGACCGCCATCCGCACCCACGGGTCCTCGGCGGCATCCTGCTCATCGCCGCCGCCACGATCACCGTGCTGCCGTTTGTGGCGCACCCCTTTCTGCAGCTGGCGCTGCAGGGGTTCAACGCGCTCAGCATCGGGG
>CATPBU010000011.1 GCA_955652455.1 Candidatus Dormiibacterota bacterium | reverse complement strand
TCCCAGGCTCGCGGGCCACGGGCCGACGTTGTTCGCGGGGCTATCGAAGCATGTCGACTTGAAGCTCGTGAGCCGGCTGGAGTTCGGCTCGGGGGCAGTGGCGATGCGGTACGAGCCGAGAAGGTAGCCACGACACACCACTAGACGGCTTCACCCTCGCGCATCGGGAGCGGAAGCGGCAACTCCTCGGTTGTACTGACCAGATTTCTTCGCGGCGGCAGCGCGAAGGCGCACAGCAACGCCGCCATTACGAGCACGGCGCTGCCGCCCCAGAAAGGAAAACCTTCGCCGACGCCGTACAGCGCACCGAGGAGCGCGGCGCCGAGCGCGCTGCCGCCGAATTGAAAGAACCCGCCCACACCCATTGCCGCACCGCGGGCGTCGTCCGGCGCCGTGTCGCCGATCACCGCAAACAGGGTCGGTTCGATAAGGACGAAGCCGCAGGCCTCGATGCTGCCCAGCGCCACGATCGGGGCCAGGGCGTGAAGCGTCGGGTACAGCGAGGCGCATGTGCCGCAGACCGCGAACGAGCCGACCATCAGCCAGCGCCGGTTGGAGCGGTCCGCCAGCCGACCTCCGGGGCGGGCCAGGGCGAGGATCGGGATCGCGAATACGCTGATCGTCAAGCCGATGACAAAGCTGCTGTAGCCGCGCGCGGAGAGGTACAGCGGCCACACCACGTCGTACATCGAGAACACCGTGCCCAGGGCCGCAACTCCCAGGCAGGGCACCAGGATCCCCGGAGTGCGCCACCAGCGCAGCCGCACCGGCCGCTGGTTCGGATCACGGGCAACACGCGTCTCCGGGATCCGCCACATCGGTATCAGCCCGGTCAGGTTGGCGGCACCGGCGATGAGGAAGATACCGGCGTCGTGCCAGAGCGCGATCAGCCCGCCGAGGAACGGACCGACCAGCAGCCCGACCATCTCCACAGCCTGCAGCTGCGCGAATCGCTCGGCGCGCTTCTCCGGTCCACTGAGGTCGACCAGGGCGGCTCGCAGAGCCGGCACGTAGGCGCCCGAGCACACTCCCATCAGTGTCCGCAGCAGCGCGAGCAGCCACAGTGGACCGACGTCGGCGAAGAGCGCGAACGCGAGCACGCCGTACACCGCACGCGAGCCGAGCAGCATCGGCCGCCTGCCGATCCTGTCGGTCAGGCGTCCCGCGGGCACCTGGGCCAGGGTGTTGGCGATCAGCGGCGCGGCGATGAAGAGTGCGATGTCAATGGATGACCCCCCGTGGCGGCGCACATAGAGAGGAGCGACGGGGAACATCGCGGCCACGCCGGTGAACATGATGAGCTGGCCGCTGAGCAACCAGAACACCGGGGATGTCCGCGGACGGCGGGGCCTGAGCACGCGGGCGATTGTCGCCGGACATGAGGGTGACGCAATCGGCGGTACAATCCTGACTGTGCAAGTCGGATTTACGCCGGTCGCCGACGATCTCTACAGGGAGATCATCCTCGATCACTACCGCCACCCCCGCCACCGCGGTCGCGTCGACCCGGCCGACGCCGTCGTCCAGGCTGACAACCCTCTCTGCGGTGACCAGGTCGACCTCTCGCTGCGCTTCGATGGCGAGCAGGTCGCCGAGATCGCCTTCGACGGCAGCGGCTGCTCGATCAGCCAGGCGGCGTGCAGCATGCTGTGCGACGAGGTGAGCGGGCGCAGTCGCGAGCAGGCAACCGACGTGGCCAACCGCTTCCGCGCCATGCTGGTCGCGGACGGCAGCCCGGACGACCTCGGCGACCTCGAGGCGCTCCAGGGGGTGCGCGCCTACCCAGTTCGAGTGAAGTGTGCGACGCTGCCCTGCAACGCGCTCCTGCAGGCGCTCCAACCGGCGGAGGAGGCACGATGAGCGACACGGATACGCAGGTCGCCGCCAACAACAGCGCGACCGCCAAGGCGTCGCCCGAGCTCGTGCTCGCGGCGTTGAGCGAGGTCTACGACCCCGAGATCGGCATCGACATCGTGTCGCTCGGCCTGGTCTACGGCTCCCACATCGACGACAACGGCCTGCTCACCATCGAGATGACCCTGACCACGCCGTACTGCCCGATGGGCAGCCTGATCCAGGGGCAGGCCCACGCCGTCTGTCACGGTCTCCCGGGCGTCAAGGACGTCCACGTCGAGCTGGTCTGGACACCGCCGTGGGACCCGCGCACCATGGCGTCCGAAGAAGCCCGGCTCGAGCTCGGCATCTACTGACGCCGCCGCGCGTCCGTGGGTGCGCGACAGCTGAGCGCAGCGGTCTCACGCTGGATTGGGTATCCAAAGTGCGTTGCCCGGCCTGCGGTTTCGAATGCAGCGCGCACAACGGCGGAGTCGCTCAGCGATGCGTCCGTGCGTGCTGCTTACCACGATGCCGTCAACAATGGCCAGAACACGCGAGCCCCGTCAAATCAGCCGGCCGTGGCCCTCGGGCGCTGGTGAAGACCGCCGATCCGCGGGTACACTTGGGTTGCGTCTCTCGGTCTCGTCGCCGCCGCACATCCACCGACGCACGCGGTCGGGCGCCGAGGCACTCTCAAAAAAGGAGGGTCCTGCCCATGTCCGATTGTTCTGGTAGTCCTCAGCCGACCCGCGCCGGAGTGGCGGGCTGATCGCCGGGGCGGATACCAGGTAGCGCGCGGCCCTTGCGCGCGCACTGAGAGAGACGCCTGCCGTCTCGAGGTACCCGACGCTTCGACGCAGAGCGGCGGAATCCGTGTAGTACGGGTTCCGCCGTTTTCTCTTATAGAGCCGTCTTCTCCGTGACGCTTTCGTGGACCACCGCTGGGTTGGGCGTGGGCAGTCGCGGAGTGAGCATCCGCAGCCGCGCGGGGACCGACTCGGCGCCAGCCGAGGGGCTCCCCAGCGATCAGAGAGGACAGCGACCGGAGCGACTGCCCACGCCCAACCCCTCGCGCTGAGCCACGTCAGACGTAACGGGCGGCTTCCACTCCTGCTTCGCGGGTGGCTCGATCGGGGGCGGCAACGATCTCGTCGCGCTCCACGTAGCCTTCGTAGCCGTCGCTGAGCCGCACCTTGACGAAGGTGGCGTTGCCGCCTGGGACGGCCTCCATGCGGGTGGCCGTGATCACCTCCCGCGAGCGTGGAGAGGTCCGCTTGGGTGCCTCGTAGAGGCGGTAGGGCATGCCGGCCCAGGAGGCGACCAGCGTCACCGGGCCGGGCGGGATGTACCGCGAGCGGTAGATCGTTCGCGAATCGTTGACGCCGCGGCTGATCACGCCGATGAACTGGAGCGCCCGGGGCAGCGATCCCCGGCCCTTGCTCGCCTCCATCTCCACCAGGGTGCCGGTGTCCCCGACAGTGGCTCGGCAGGTCACCCAGCGCTGGCTGCGGATCGCCGGGCGCGGCCGCCCCAGGACCTTGCGGTGGTCGTCGATCCGGCGCCAGTGGCCGACCAGGCTGTTGCGCTGGAACTCGACGATTCGGGCGGAGTCGTCGCCGGTCACCTCGTACCGGAACGGGGGAGTGCCGATGGCCTGCTCCATGACGGCGAAGACCTCACGTGGCGGGGCCGAGACGACGAACCGCCAGACATGAGCGCGCGGAGCAGGCATTTCGAGGATTGTAGGGATCGGCTGCGCGGGTCCGACCGAGGCTCGTCGGACGCCGTCATCGGACGTTCCACGTGGATCGTTGCGGCCAGAGTTCCACGTGGACCAGGGTTCCCAACCGCACCGATTAAGGACCAGAAGTTATCCACAGGAAGGTGCTCTCAGAGCGCGATTCGATCTCATCCGAGCCCTCCATTCCGCGGGGAGGCATTGGGGATACGGTGGATAACTCACCTTCCACCC
>CATPBU010000010.1 GCA_955652455.1 Candidatus Dormiibacterota bacterium | reverse complement strand
GTCGTCCGAGGAAAGTCCGGGCTCCACAGAGCAGGGCGCTGGGCAACACCCAGTCGGGGTGACCTGAAGGAGAGTGCCACAGAAATGACACAGCCGGGGCGCAAGCCTCGGCAACGGTGAAATGGTGGGGTAAGAGCCCACCGGCGGCCGGGTGACCGGCCGGCCAGGTAAACCCCGTCCGGAGCAAGGCCGAACAGGGACGGGCGGCGTGCCGCCCGGGGGCTGCTCGCCCCATGTCCCGGGTCGGGCCGCTTGAGGCGCCGGGCAATCGGCGTCGTAGATGGATGGCCGTCCCCCGTCGCCGGGGAGCGGCGACCCGCGGGTCGTCAACAAAGCGGCGGGGACAGAACCCGGCTTACAGGCCGGCTTGCACGCTCCCCACCTCAGTCCAAAGGAAGCTCGCTCTGAGGTGGGGCCACCGCCGGTCGGGTGGCCAGCTGGCGCGCGACTGCGGCCACGGCGAGCTCGTCAACGCGCTCGTTGCCGGGGTTGCCACTGTGACCGCGCACGTGCTCGAATTCCACCCGGCTGTCGACGAGGGCGTCGATTCTCGGGTAGAGGTCGAGGTTGGCCTTGCGTTTCCAACGACGCAGCAGCCAGTTGATGACACCGAGACTGTCGGTGCGCACCACGATCCGCCAGCCGCGATCATCCCTGATGCGCGCCCGGACGGCAATCAGGCCCTCGCGCACCGCCTTCAGCTCCTCGCGGTTGTTGGTGGTCATGGGCTCGGCGCCCGCGGCCTCCTCAACGGCTCCGTCCGGCCACTCGACTCGGTATGCCCAGGCGCCAGCGCCCGGATTACCCGAGCACGCGCCGTCGGTGTAGACGACGACGGTGCTGCTCATGACACCACAACGCGATCACAGCCCGGGCACTGGGCGGGCGCGTCGGCGAGGCGGATGCGTCGCACCTCGGAGTTGGCGAAGGGGATGTGGCAGCCGCCGCAGCTGTCACCGGAGATGCGCACCACGGCCGGTTGCACACGACGGCTAAGCCGCTCATACAACGACCCGTCCGCTGCATCCAGCGCGGAGGTGACCTCGGCGCGCTCGCGCTTATGCTGATCGATCGCGGTGCGAAGCGCCGCCACCCGCCCCAGCAGCTCGCCCGCGTGGTCGGCGCGCTCCTGTTCGAGGTCGACGATCGCGGCGTTGGCATCGCGTTCCGCCCCCGCGGCCGATTCGGCATGCTGCATCAGCTCCAGCAGCCGGTCGTCCTCGATGTTGATGCGGGCTCGTAACGCTGCCAGCTCGTGTTGCATGACGACCAACTCCTGGGGATTGCGCACCGAGCCGTCATAGAGATGGCGGTCGAGCTCACGCGCGCGTTTACGCAGCCCATCCACCTCGCGCTCGGCGCCGGCCAGGTCGGCGTCTGCGGCGGCCTGCTGGCGGCGTACCCGGCGCGCTTCGCGGCGTCGCCGCTCCAGCTCCGGGTCGCCGGCGATCTCCGCCTCCGCGTCGCGCAGGCGCGTCGAGTCGTGCGCCAGTCGCGCGTCGATCTCCTGGAGGCGGAGCAGGTCGCCGCTGCGACTCACCCGGCCGCCTGCGATACGGCGACGAGGCGGCGGAGCGTCTCCCGTGCCGCCCCCGAGTCGATGGCCGCGCGGGCGCGCTCGATGCCGTCGGCCATTCCCTCGGCCGCGTCCGCGGCGACGATCGCCGCCGCCGCATTGAGCAGGACCACCTCGCGGGCTGGTCCCTCGTCGCCGTCGAGCACGGCGACGATGATCCGTGCGTTGGTGGTTGCGTCCCCTCCCCTGACCGCCTCAGGCGGCGCCGCCGTCAGCCCGAGTGACTGCGGGTCGATCTCGATGTCACGAACGCCCGCCGGCGTGACCTCGTAGCCATGAGCCACCCCGTGAATGCCGAGCTCATCCATGCCACCGGGGCCGGAGAACACCAGTGCATGCGCGTGACCGAGGCGATGGAGCACACCGGCCATCACTCCGACCGGGGCATTGCCGGCCACCCCAAGCGCCTGGTGACGGACCCGCGCGGGATTGGCCAGCGGTCCGAGAATGTTGAAGACATTGCGGATACCCAACTCACGGCGCGGCGCGGCAGCGTGCCGCATCGCCGGATGAAAGGCGGGCGCGAAGATGAAGCCGATCCCGGCCTCGTCGACGCAGCGACGGACGCCGGGGCCGTCGAGCGCAACCCGCACACCCAGCTCCTCGAGGACGTCGGCGCTACCGCACCGTGACGAGGCCGCCCGATTGCCGTGCTTGGCGACGCGGCAGCCGGCGCCCGCCGCCACGAGCGCCGCCGCCGTCGAGATGTTGAAGGTGTTGCTGCCGTCGCCCCCAGTGCCGCACGTGTCGACTGCGCCGGGATCGAGGTCGACCGCGGTGGCGTGGTCGCGCATCGACATGACCATGCCGGTGATCTCGTCGACGGACTCGCCCTTGGTTCGCAACGCGGCCAGCAAGCCGCCGATCTGCGCCGGGGTGGCCGCGCCCTCCATGACCAGGTCCATCACCGCGCGCGCGGCTCCGACGTCCAGCGATTCGCCGCGGACGATCGATTCCAGCGCCGCGCGCATCAGCTCCTCGGTCACGTGGGCGCGACGGTAGCATCCAAGGCCCGGGCATATACTCGGCGCGCTCATGGCAGCACGCACCCTCGTCCCCTTCGATCCGGACGTGGTGCGTCCGTGGACAGTCGGCGAGGGGCGCCGAGGCGTGCTCCTGCTCCACGGGTTCGCCGGCACGCCGCCCGAGCTGCGCCGTCTCGGTGAGCACCTTGCAGGCAACGGCTACCGCTGCCGGGGCCCGATGCTCGCCGGCCATGGCACCACACCCCAGGACCTGGGCGCATCGGCACGTACCGATTGGATGGCCTCCGCGCAGCGCGAGCTCGACATCCTGGCAGCCGAATGCGACGAGGTGATGGTCGCCGGCCAGTCGATGGGCGGCACTCTGGCTCTCCACCTGGCGGCGACCGACCTGCGTGTCGCCGCGGTGGCAACCCTGGCCGCTGCGGTCTGGCTCTCGGGGCTGGCGGTGCGCTTCCTTCCGGTGGCCCGCCACGTCGTGCGGTGGCACCAGGCTGGCGACGACATCGACCTGTATGACCCGGCGGGCATCGACGAGCTGTACTCGCATGGCCGCCGCCCGATGTCATCGATCCATGAGTTCACGCGGCTCATCGGCCAGGTGCGCGACGAGCTCGCGGCGATTCGCGCGCCGGTGCTTGTGATCCACGGGGGACGCGACCGAACCATCCACCCCGACAACGCGATCGAGATCGAACGGCGTCTGGTGTGCAGCACCGACGTGGCCCGCCTCTCATTCCCGCGCAGTGGCCACGGCATGAGCGTCGACATCGACCGTGACCAGATCAATGCCGCCGTCTTGAGCTGGTTCGACTCCCATTCGCGGCTGGCCGCGCCGCGGCCGGCGGTGGCTGTCCCGACGCGTCGATGACCGGGCCGCCGAGCTCCTCGAGGAGCCGACGCGCCAGCTCGGGATCGAGAACAGGGTTCGCCGGCGGTCCTTCGTCGACCGGTTGATGGCGCCGTGACCTGCCCGTGGTGGCGGCTCGGCGGTCGGCGTCGCTGCGCGTCGGCCCGACCACGGTGCGGCCACACGACGCGCAGCGCAGCACCATCGTGCTGGCTCCAGCACCCTCGTACTCGTGATGCGAGGCCCGCAGGACACCCCCGCAATGCGGGCACAGTCGCGGCGATGACCGATCCCTGCCGCGCGATAGGACACGGCGTTGCACGAGCTCAGACCTCCTTCACGCACATTTACCGAGGCTTGGTCACAGCGTGACCGCTACCGGGCGGTGGCAAGCGTACGTTTCCACCACGGCCGACGGTACCGGGTCCACATCCCGGCCACGCCGCAACAATGGAGCAGGAGCACCAGATGGCAGCCGCAGAACTGCAACGTCAGGCCGATGCCAGCGAGGACGACGCGGCTGGGCGATACATCCGCCAGCAGCTTCTCGCCACCGTGATTGAGGATGCGGTGCGCCGCGCCGACGCCATGCTGCGACTCGAGGCGAGCCTCCGCTACGCGATGAGGCCCCACCCCGCCTGACCGACCGCCTCGACCGCGGGGGTCCCGTACAGTGAACCCCATGGCCGACCTCGAGGAACTGCTGCGCGCCGCGGTCGACCGGCTCGACGCCGCGCACGACGAGGCGCCACCGGCGAGCCGCCGCACCGCTGGAGTCCTGCTCCTGTTCGACACGCGGTATCCGCGGCTCCCTCTCCTCTTCATCGAGCGCACGGAGCATCTTCGCCACCACGCCGGCCAGATCGGTTTCCCGGGTGGGGGGAGCGAGGCCGCCGACGCCGACATCGTCGCCACCGCGCTCCGCGAGGCGGGCGAAGAGGCTGCCATCCCCGCCGCCGCCGTCGAGGTGATCGGCCTGTTACCGCCACTCCTGACCGCAACATCTGAGAACTGGCTCACACCAGTGATTGGCGTACGCGATCGCGACATCGACATGCGCCCCGACCACTTCGAGGTGGCCCGCCTCTTCCACGTCGATCTCCAGACCATCATCGACGCACCCCACACGGTGCGCACCCTCACTCACCAGGGGCAGCCCCGCGACGTGCATTTCTACGAGGTCGATGGCAACGTGATCTGGGGGGTGACCGCGGCCATCATCGCCGAGCTCATCGAACGCATCACCGCAACCGTCAGCGCAGATGGAGCTCAGCGGTAGCGAGGGTGCACGACGAACGGGTTGGAGCCCATCTCCTCACCGATCGTGGTGCGGGAGCCGTGGCCGGGATACACCACCGTCGCGGCGGGCAGCGTATAGAGCCGCTCCTCGATGCTGACCAGCAGCTGTGGCCAGTCACCGCCGGGGAGGTCTGCGCGTCCGACGCCGCGGCGGAAGAGCGTGTCGCCGCTGAGCAGGTCGCGTCCGGCAACGAAGCACACCGAGCCGCGGGTGTGTCCCGGCGTATGCAGCACACCGATGTCGATGCCGTGCCACTCGATCACCTCGCCGTCGGCAAGGTCCTCGTCGATCTCGACCTCGGGAAGGTCGGCGGGGATGCCCGGCAGGAATCGCACGCTGACCAACTGTTCACGGTCGTAGGGATGCAGGGCGACGGGACAGTGATGCGCCGCCACCATCGCCGGGACGCCGTTGACGTGGTCGCCGTGGCCGTGGGTGAGGAGAACACGCTCGCAGCGCCAGCCGTTGTCTTCGAGCAGGTGAAGCGCCCGCGGATGCTGCAGGCCTGGATCAACGACGATGGCGGCATCGCTATCCCGCCGGTGCAGCAGATAGCAGTTCTGGTCATAGGTCGGATCCACGACGATGTGTAGATCTCGGTGGTCGCCGTATCATTAAAAAAAAAAAAGGTGGTGGGGGGGGGGGGGGGGGCGGGGCGGGGGGG
>CATPBU010000009.1 GCA_955652455.1 Candidatus Dormiibacterota bacterium | reverse complement strand
GTCGACGGCATGCGCCGGCAGGTGGAGCGGGAGCTGGGGCCGGCCGACATCCTCATGCCCTTTGCCGGCGGCTTCTCCAAGCTGACCCCGGTCGCGGAGATCAGCGAGGCCGACTGGCGCTACGTCATCGACTCCAACCTCACGGCGACCTTCTTCGCGTGCAAGTCCTTTCTTCCCGGGATGATGGAGCGTGGTCGCGGCGCGATCGTGACCATCTCATCGAACGCCGCCCGCAACCTCGACGTCACCCTGACCGCGTCGTACGCCGCTGCCAAGGCGGGCGTGGTGCAGTTCACCCGGCACGTCGCCCTCGAGGTGGGTGGCAGCGGGGTGCGTGCCAACTGCGTGGCCCCGGCCACGACCGTGACCGAGCGTGTGTCGTCATTCATGACCGACGAGCGAATCGAGCAGATGGCCCAGCTGTCGACTCTGAAGCGCATCGGCATGCCCGACGATTCGGCGATGGCGGCACTGTTCCTTGCGTCCGACTCCGCCGCGTGGCTGACCGGCATCACCATCGATGTCGCCGGCGGCCGGGTGATGCGATAAATCGAGGAGACCGCCATGAAGCTCGACATCCACAACCACGTCCTCCCCAAGGCCTCGCTCGAGTTGCTCCGCACCGACAGGGCATACGGCGCAACCGTGACCGACACGGAGTTCACCGGGGGAAACCACGGCCTGTTCTGGCTCGACCCCGGTTTCTATGAGCCGGACGCCAAGATCGCTCAGCTCGAGGCCAAGGGGCTCGACGGCGCCATCCTGAGCACGGCGCCCCCGCTGTTCTTCTATGACCTGGAGGCCGACCTCGGCGAGAGGATCGCGCGGACCACCAACGGCGGGCTGCGTGACTTCGCGGCCGCGTATCCCGACCGCCTGCGCTGGATGGCGACGCTGCCGATGGCGGCACCGGAGCGTGTCGTGCGTGCGCTCGAGGAGGCCGTCGAGGCAGGCGCAGTTGGAGCCGAGGTGGGCACGTGCATCGCCGGCCGACGCCTCGACGAGGACGACTACGAACCGTTCTGGGCGGCGGCTGAAAGCCTGCAGACGCCGGTCCTGCTGCATCCCGCGTTCAACGAGGCGAACTGCGGTCTGCAGCCCTACTACTTCCAGAACGTCATCGGCAACCAGCTCGAAACGACCATCGCCATCGAGCGCCTCATCGCGTCGGGGGTGCTGACCCGGCACCCCGGCGTCAGCATCGTGCTGGTGCACGGGGGCGGCTACTTCCCGTTCCAGGCAGGCCGTCTCAAGCACGCCACCACGGTGCGTCTGGAGCTGAGCGAGGCGCCGCGTGATCCGTGGTCGTTCTTCGGGCAGGTCGTCGTCGACACCCTCACCCACGACGCGCAGACGCTGCGCCACCTGATCTCGCGCGTTGGACGCGCCAACGTGGTGATGGGAACGGACGCGCCATTCGACATGTCCACGCCCGAGCCGATGGCCATGCTGCGCGAGGTCGCCGACGACGAGACGGTGCGGGCTGTGAGTGAGGAGAACATCGCGCGCGTCTACAGGCTGTCGGAGCTCGCCGCCCCGCGCTGACCATGTCGCGCCTCCAAGAACTGTGAACGCCGGTATGGTTGCCGACGATGGTTGAATCCGCGGATCGGCTGCTGCGCATCCTCGAGTCGTTCGGAGCCCGCGAGCGTGACGTCAGCCTCGCCGACCTCGCCGACAGGGTCGCCCTTCCCAAGAGCTCGGTGCATCGCCTGCTCACCACCCTGGTCGCTCACGGTTTTGTGGACCGCGATCCCGCGACACGACGTTACACGCTGGGCATCCGGCTCTTCGAGCTGGGCTCGGCCGCCATCCACGAGCGGGGTCTGCACGGCGCCGCGCAACCGCAGCTCGAGGAGCTCTCCCGAGCCACCGGTGAGACGTGTCACCTCGCCGTTCTCTCAGGCACGGAGGCCGTCTATGTCTACAAGGTGGACGGTCCCTCGGACATCAGCATGTCGTCGCGCGTCGGTGGGCGGGCACCCTGTCACGCCACCAGCATCGGCAAGGTGCTGATCGCCTGGGCGGCGCCCGAACACGTCGCCGCGGTGCGCGCTCACCCGATGGCGGCGATCACCGCCAACACCATCACCTTGCTGGCGCGCTTCGATGCCGAGCTGGCGCGCGTGCGCGCCCAGGGCTACGCGCTCGACCTCGAGGAGTATTCGGAGGGCCTGAATTGCATCTCGGCCCCCGTCCGTGACCAGATGGGCCGGGTCAGCGCGGCGCTGGGCATCGCCGGACCTCGGACTCGCATCCACGGCGATCGACTCGTTGCGCTGATTCCCATGGTGGTGGCGTCGGCACACGAACTGTCCCGCCAGCTTGGATTCGTGGAGGACCACGGCCTCGCCGCGGTGACCTAGGTGGCGGCGGGCAAGCTGCGTGCGGTGGTGATCGGCGGGTCATTGGGCGGCCTCACCGCCGCGCTGCTTCTCCACGAGGCGGGCTACGCGGTCTCGGTTCACGAGCGCTCGGCCGAGCTGTCCGACCGGGGCGCCGGCATCGTCGCTCACCCTGAGTCGCTGCGCTACCTGATCGAGCGCGACGCTGCGACTCTCGACGAGGTGAGCATTCCCTGCGGCAACCTGCGTTACCTGGACCGCGACGGCGTCACCGTCCACGAGGCGCCTGTCGGGTATCGCTTCACCTCGTGGTACGCGCTCTACAGCCGGCTGCTCGCACGTCTGCCTGCAGGGACGATGCACTTCTCGCAGGCGCTGCATGATATCCGCAACGACGGCGACGAGGTCACCATCGGCATGCAGGGCGGTGTGGAGGCACGCTGCGACGTGCTCGTGTGTGCCGACGGCATCTCGTCCACTGCGCGGCGCCTTCTCCTTCCCGGATCGGACCCTGTGTACGCCGGCTACATCGGCTGGCGCGGCACCGTGTCCGTGGCTGCTCTCGACCCAACTCTGCGCGCTTCTTTTGGGAACCACATCACCTACCAGCTCCTCGACGCCGGCCACATCCTCGCCTACCCTATCCCCGGATCAGCGAGCACCGCGAGTGTGGGGTCGCTCAACTGGGTCTGGTACCGGCGCGTCACCGAGGGTGCCGCCCTGACCAGCGCCATGACCGACTCACGCGGGATGCACCATGCGCTGTCGGTGCCGCCCGGGGCGGTCCGCGCCGGCGCCGCCGGCGAACTGCGCGTCGCGGCGCGCGAACTGCTGGCCCCCGACCTCGCCGCGCTGGTGCTCAGCACGCCCCGGCCCTTCATTCAGCGCGTGGTGGACGTGGAGGTGACGCAGATGGCGTTCGGACGCGTCGCCATGGTCGGTGACGCCGCCTTCGTGGCCCGGCCCCACGCGGCGGCGGGGACCGCCAAGGCAGCCGCCGATGGCTGGGCGCTGGCCGCGGAGCTGGCTGCCTCCGACGACGTCAGCGCGGCGCTGCAGCGCTGGCAACCGGGCCAGCTCGAGCTCGGGCGCAACCTGGTGCGCCGCTCGCGCGAGCTCGGGGAGGAGCAGTTTCGCCGAGAGTGGGTCGGGGGCGACCCGTCCCTGCTGTTCGGCCTGCGTGTTCCCGGCGACTCCTGCTTTGATGTGCGCGGCGCCACCGCGGCGCGGCCGTCAGACGTCCGGGATGCCCGGGCGACGAGCGTGGAGGAGAGCGCATGGCAGAGGTGATCATCCGTCGCGGTGACGACCTGGATGACGGCACCGCGCAGACCCCGGGACTGCGCCGCCTCGAGGCCATCTCCGCACGCCTCGTGGGCAGCGAGAACCTCTGGATGGGGCTGTCGGTGCTGCCTCCCGGAGGGCGCACGGCGTGGCACCACCACGGCGATTCCGAGACCGCGCTGTACATCCTCAGCGGGGTGGGGCGGTGGTGGATCGGCGACGCGCCCGCCGACGTGCGCGAGGCGCACCCCGGCGACTTCGTCTTCGTGCCGCCCAACGTCGCGCACTGGGAGGAGAACGGCAGCCCCGACGCGCCCGTCGAGATGATCGTGGCGCGCAGCACCCAGGAGGCGGTGGTCGTCAACCTCGACCGCCCCGTGTGCCCGTGAGTGGATTGCCGTTCCGTCAGACCGAATGGTGGCGATCGAGAAGGGGCGGCCGGTGACCGAACCGCGCAGCGATCTCGGTCAGTACGCTCACGGGCAGTTTCGTGTCGACTACGAGGATCGCCCGGACCACGCGGTGCTGCGTTCCAAGCGGATCGCGCGGGCGCGCGAGGCCATGGACGCCGCCGGGGTCGACGCGCTGCTGGTCTGGAAGAACGAGAACGTCCGCTACCTGACCAGCCTGCGCGCGCAGATCATCGCCGGCAAGAGCGCCGTCCTCAACGGCTGTTTGCTGGTGCGCGACCGCGATCCCATCCTGCTGTGCTCGGGAGGTGAGATCGAGCGCGTGAGGCTCGTGATGTCGTGGATCGAAGAGGCCCATGCCGTCCCCATCATGGAGGCGCGCGGGCTGGTCCGTGGCATGGTGGAGAGCACCCTGCGGCCGCTGTTCGAGCGACTGCGTCTCGGCTCGGCCAAGGTCGGCGTCGACGAGTGCGGTTTCGCCCTCGTCCAGGCCATCCGTGACCAGATGCCTGACGTCGAGATCACCGACGGCGACGCCGTGATGCAGGCCGCAAGGTTGATCAAGTTCCCGGAGGAGATCGCGCTCATGGAGGAGGTCGCGGCCATCGCCGAGGCGGTGACGCAAACCGCCATCGATGCAGTGCGTCCCGGGGTCCGCGAGACCGACGTCGTCGCCGAGGCCATGCACACCCTCTTCAGGCTGGGCGGGGAGCAGGCCCACGTCGACACCCCATTCGTCGCCTCGGGTGAGCACATGGCCCCGCCCAATCGCATCCCGTCGGACAAGATCATCCGCGACGGCGACATGGTGTTCATCGACATCGGAGCCGGGTGGTCGGGGTACTGGAGTGACATGGGCCGTACGGTCTTCTGCGGCGGCCACCCGCAACGGCGTCAGCAGGAGGTGTACACCGCGGTGCACCACGCGCTCATCGCAGCCACGGCCACCATGAAGCCGGGCAACACCAACGATGACGTCGCCCGAGCGGTCCGATCCGTGGCCGCGGAGCACGGCCTGGCGGGGCGCTTCATCAGCCTGTTCATCGGCCACGGCATCGGGGTGGGCTCCAACGAGCCGCCCTACATCGGCGAGGAGCTCCCCGGCGCCGAGACAGTGGTGCTGCAGGAGAACATGACCTTCGCCGTCGAGCCGCTCATCTGGGTTCCCGGCGTCCGCGGCGGCGCCGGGGTGCGCCTCGAGGACACCATCGCGGTCACTCCGCAGGGCGGGCGCCCGCTGACTCGCACCAGCTTCGACGACCGGTTGCTTCTGCCGTGACCCGCGACGGCACGGGACCGTCGCGACGCTCTCCCGTTGGCGCGATGACAGCCCGGTTTACAGAGCCTCGCTGCATCGTGCATGATGCACCGCCGTGGGCCCACGACCTCTGCGCGCCATGCACAACTCGGAGGCTGGCGGCGTGATGCGTCTTGCGAGATCGGTGTCGGGCACCGATCAACTGCAGGCCCCCCAATGCTGCTGAACTTCACCCACGCTGTCGGGTTCGGCATCGTCACCGCCTCGATCCTGGCCATCGCGACGGTCGCGCTGACCATGCAGTACTCGGTCACCAACGTTCCCAACTTCGCGCAGGGCGACATCATGACCGCCGGCGCGTTCGGCGCCTACAGCAGCCAGTTCCTGGTCAACAACTTCATCGTGGCCGCGGTATTCGCCATGGCGGTCGGTGCCGCCATCTCATTCTTCCTGAACTGGTTTCTGCTGCAACCGTTCGCGCGTCGCGGAGCCAAGCCATTGATCCTCTTCGTGGTCACCATCGGTTTTGCCTTCGTGCTGGAGAACACGATGCTGGCCATCTACGGTGGCTCGCCGGTCCTGTACAAGCTGCCCGACAGCCCGCCCAACCAGATCGGGCCATTCCTGCTGACCGGCCGAGACTTGGTGATCATCCTGGTCGCGATCGTTTCCCTGCTCTCGGTGTACGTGGTCCTCAAGTACACCAAGTTCGGCAAGGCCCAGCGTGCGGTCGCTGACAGTACCGACCTGGCGCTGGTCTCCGGCATCAATGCCGGCCGGGTGGTGCATCTGACCATGATCTGGGCGGGTGCGCTCACGGGCCTTGCCGGCTATATCCTGGCAGCCCAGGTGGGCGCCTTCGACCATTCGCTCGGCTTCACCTTCCTGCTCGTGGTGCTCGCCGCGGCCGTGGTCGGAGGCATCGGACAGGTCTACGGCGCGATGCTCGGCGCGCTCCTCATCGGCGTCGGCATGGAGGTCGCCGCGCTTTACATCGCACCGGACTACAAGCAGTCAGTCGCGTTCCTCGCGCTGGTGATCACCATCCTCTTCCGTCCCGACGGCATCATCCCATCGCCATCGCGGAGGGCGGTTCAGCTGTGATCCAGTACATCATCAGCATCGTCACCATCGGCGCGCTCGGGGCCATCCTCTGCCTGGGGCTGAATGTGCGATGGGGGTGGTCGGGCGACTTCGACCTCGCCTACTACGCGATGGTCGCCATCGGTGCGTACATGGGCGGGGTCACCG
>CATPBU010000008.1 GCA_955652455.1 Candidatus Dormiibacterota bacterium | reverse complement strand
TCAGCGAGGCCGAGGCCAACGAGACGCTGCGTATCCTCGAAGAGATGGGACCGGCGTACACCGATGAGCTGCAGCAGATCCGCCAGTCGGAGGCGATGGAGCTGGAGCTTGTCGGCCCCGACTACCGCAAGCAGGTGAGGGAGATATGAAGTTCGCCGACGAGTTTCGCGACGCCGACCTGGCACGCTCGCTGGCGACGCGGATCGCCACTGAGGCGGGCGACAGGCACTGGAAGATCATGGAGGTTTGCGGCGGGCACACCCACACCATCTTCAAATACGGCATCGAGGACCTGCTGCCCAGCAATGTCGAGCTGGTGCACGGCCCAGGCTGCCCGGTGTGCGTCATCCCGATGGGCCGCCTCGACGATGGCATCGCGCTGGCGCGCGACCACGACATCATCTTCACGTGCTTCGGCGACCTCATGCGCGTGCCCGGCAGCAATGGCAGCCTGCTCGACGCCAAGGCGGCCGGCGCCGACGTGCGCATGGTCTACTCGCCGCTCGACTCGCTGAAGATCGCTCGCGAGAACCCGGACAAGCAGGTGGTCTTCTACGCCATTGGCTTCGAGACCACGGCGCCGTCGACAGCGCTGACGCTGCTGCGCGCCAAGGCCGAAGGCGTGCGCAACTTCTTCGTGTTCTGCAACCACGTGACGATCATCCCGCCGATGAAGGCGATCCTCGACTCGCCAGACCTGCGCCTCGACGGCTTCCTCGGCCCAGGGCACGTGTCAACGGTGGTCGGGGTGCGGCCCTACGAGTTCGTCACCCGGACGTACAACAAGCCGGTGGTGGTGGTCGGCTTCGAGCCGCTCGACATCCTCCAGGGCGTGCACATGGTGATCCGCCAGGTGCTCGAGGGGCGCTGCGAGGTGGAAAACCAGTACACGCGCGTGGTGCACGATGACGGCAACCCTAAGGCCCTGGACGTGCTCGCCCGCGTTTTCAAGCTGCGCCCACACTTCGAGTGGCGTGGACTGGGCTTCATCAGCCAGAGCGCGCTGGAGCTCAACGATGACTTCGCGGACTTCGACGCTGAGCGCGTCTTCACCGTGCCTGGTATCCGCGTTGCCGACCCGAAGTCTTGCCAATGCGGTGAGGTGCTCAAGGGCGTGCTGAAGCCGTGGGAATGCAAGGTGTTCGGCACCGCTTGTACCCCTGAGACGCCGATCGGCACCTGCATGGTGTCTTCGGAGGGCGCCTGCGCCGCTTACTACAACTTCGGCCGCTACTCGCGAGCCCGCGACCGTGAGCGCGTACTCGCCGACGCTGATGAGGTCATCCCAATTCCTTTGCGAGCTGCAGGATGACCGAGACTTCCGCGCCCGCACCCGGCAGCGGGGCCGCCGTCCGCGCCGCCGCTGCGCGCATCGCCGATCCCGAACAACGCGTGCTCGAGCGCATCGCCGAAATCCGCAAGCGCAAGCCGCTGCTGCGCGAGACGGCGATCACCATGAGCCACGGCGCCGGGGGCAAGGCCAGCCACACACTGACCGCGGCGGTCTTTGCCGACATCCTCGACAATCCCGTCCTGTCCCAGTTGGGCGACCAGGCGGTGTTGCGCGTCCCGGGCCTCGAGGGCGCCCGCCTGGCGATGACTACTGACAGCTTCGTGGTGAGCCCGCTCTTCTTCCCGGGTGGCGACATCGGCGAGCTTGCGATCAACGGCACCATCAACGACCTCGCTGTGGGTGGAGCAACGCCTTTGGCCGTATCGGCCGCCTTCATCCTCGAGGAGGGCCTCGACATCGGGGTGCTCCGGCGCGTCGTTGAATCGATGCGGAGGGCTGCGGACGTGGCCGGGGTGAGCGTGGTCACTGGTGACACCAAGGTGGTGCCGCGGGGGAAGGCGGACCAGATGTTCATCATCACCACGGGGATCGGTCTGGTCGCGGAGCCGAATCGCCTCGGCATCGACCGCATTCTCGTCGGCGACGCCGTGCTGCTCAGCGGGGCGATGGGCAACCACGGCGCGACGGTGATGCTGGCCCGCGGCGATGTCGATCTCGAGGCCGACACGCTGGCGAGTGACACCACGGCACTGAACGGCCTGACTGGCAGCTTGCTGGAGGCCGGGATCGATGTGCATTTCATGCGGGATGCGACCCGTGGGGGGGTGGCGACGGTGCTCAACGAGATCGCCCAGCAGGCCGGGCTGGCGGTGGCAATCGACGAGGCCGCACTGCCCGTGCATGACGTCGTGCGAGGCGTTGCGGAAATCCTCGGTATCGATCCGCTTTACATCGCCAACGAAGGGAAGCTCGTCGCCTTGGTGTCCTCCGGTGACGCCGACGAGGCGCTGGCCGTGATGCGCTCCCGGCCTGAGGGACAGGAGGCGGCAATCATCGGTGAGGTCCGGGCGGAACCTGAGGGCATGGTTTTCATCCGAACGGGATTCGGCGGCACCCGCGTCGTCGACATGCTGATTGGCGATCCACTTCCGCGCATCTGCTGAACGCCGAAGCAAGGGCCGTGCACAGCCCCTAACCAGAGCCCGTGAGACCGCCGAGATTCTGGCGCTGGATCCGGCGCCTGGAATTAGCGCCAACCCTGGCGATTTCTGGTTGACTCGTGGACGCGCACGGCGCGCGGCGACGGATCCCATGAGTCCGACCCAAGGGCACGTGCGTCTGCAGCGCCTGTGGCCGTGGCGCGGAGGAGCCCTTCCGCGCCCGAGACCAGTAGGGAGCGCGGTTGCGGACATCGCGTGACCGCTGCCGGCCGGCGCCTCCCCGGATCCAGAGGCGTAACGCTCACCGTATCCATGGAGCGACTTCCGTCTCGGGGTCGCAGCCGCGTCCGCCAACGACATCTGGGCCGTTGGCCGCATGTCCAGTCCCAATCCTTCTACGGGTGCCGACCAGCTGTCGCCGCCATTTGGTCGACTGACGGATCAGTGGGTCGCCGGCACCCTCTCGAGGAGCTTCACCGCCGCTCTACGGCCTCACTCGAGCCGCGAGGCGATGCGAGCCGCGAGGTCGGCGGTGGGCAGGCGGTACGGCGCAACCGAAGCGTCGTGACGCGTGCTGTCAGGATCCCAGGTGAAGGAGCGTTCGCCGGCGTGGTCGATGAGCAGGTCACCCGCGTCCATCGAGGGAATGAACAGGCACGTCGGATGCAGGGAGGCGTCGTCGCGTCGCTCCGCGAAGACCGTGAACCAGGTGTTGGGCGTCGGTCGGAATGTGTGCGGCGGAACCTGGACCGTTCCGCGCGGATGGGCGCTGTCAACGCTGATCGCCTTGACCTGGATGCCCACGATGCCGCCGGTTGCCACATGGCGCACGCAATACTCGACCAACTCCAGGTCCGGGAACGCCTTGAAGGCGTTGAGGCGTTCGTCTTCGGCGAGAAGCGCAATCAGACGCACCTCGGCGCGATACCCCACATCCGCGCCGGCCTGACGCGGGCGCGCCGGCGGGGGAGGGGAGGGCACCAGAGTTGCCAGCTCGGCCAACGCGGGGACAACCCTCTGCGCGAGGTCCGCTATGCGCACTGCGTAGGGGTGCCACCGGCTCGAGGCGTCGGGAGGGAACGGGATGCTCGCCTGGTAACCGTGGTCGACGCCGTCGCGGCGGAAGCCGAGGTCGATGAAGGTGGGCACATCGACGCAGAGTGCGGTGTCGACCAGGGCACGCTCAGCCGTGTTCAGAACCACGGCGACGATGACCGCATGCGGATCGTGAAGCTCGGCGTCGCGAACCAGGACGTGGATCTTGCCATCTGCCGAGACGTGTCGGCTCTTGACCTGGAGCGCCGCAGCGATGTCAGTGCCGGGGATGCGGACGATGCCGTCGATACCCATGTCGCGGAGCGGCAGGAACACGTGCAGCGGCGACGACAGCATGAGCGCCGACCAGACCAGGAACTCGGCGACCTGGCCCGCGCGGTCGGCGCCGGTGTCATCCTGATCAGACGGCATGTGAGCGAGGTGTTGGTGTGGACGGCAACATCGCGAGGAGCTGCTCGGCGGCGACCACGCCTCCGCGCCGGCGGGCGATCAGTGATGCCATATAGCGTGCGCCGTCCCTGACTCCTGGATCATCGAGCAACGCTGCCGCGGTTCGCCGGATCGTTGCCGCGTCAGAATCCGGCCCGAGGCTGCGGCCGGCGCCGAACGCCTCGACCCTGGCAGCCACCATGGGCTGGTCACGGCCCATCGGCAGACACAGCAGCGGCACACCGTGGGCAAGCGCCGCCATCACAGTGCCGTGCCCGGCATGGCAGATCGCCAGGTCGACATAAGGCAGCACCGCTTCGTGGGGCACGAAATCGCACACCGTGGCATTGGGCCCGGGACGCAGCGACCCGCGATCGATGCCCGTCCCGGTCGTGATCATGACACGCACGGGCAGCATCGACAGCGCGTCCCCGACGCGGTTGAGTAGCGCCTCCTGCTCCATCGCCGTGGTGCTGAAGCTGACCAGCACAAGCGGTTCGTTGGTTTGCGGTCCCCACGCGGCGCTCCAAGAGGTCTGTACCTGATGTCGATCAACCACAGGGCCGACATGGATGGTGTTGGCCGGGAGCCCGCCGCGCGGTGGGTCGAACTCCGGTGGCGAGACGACCAGCACCCTGTCGGCTGCCAGCCACGTGGCCTGCAACGACGTCACAGAGGCAAGCCCCAGGCTCGAACGCAACGAGGCGAGGCGCGGGGAACCTGGAATTGAGGCGAGCTCCCAATCGTCGAAGAAGCTGTGCAGCGTATGGACGAGCACCGCCATCGGTACCGCACGAGATTCGACCAAGGCGAGCGGAGCGGTCAACATGCAGTCGACGATGACGCCGTCGACGGGTTCGCGGTCCAACTCAGCCCCCACGTCAGCCGCCATCAGCGGCTCGAAGATGATGTGGTCGAACAGGAAGGGCGCAAAGTCCTCTGGGGCGATCGGCACATCCGCGTCGTAGTCGGGCGTCTGCTCGAAGGCGTGGAACGACAGCCCGGCGGCCTCCACGTAGGCGCGCTGCTTGCGGTGCCCGAGGAAGCGAGCGGAGTGGCCTATCGCCACCGACTCCCGGGCCAGGCCGATGGCGGGTGGCAGATTGCCGCCCCCGTCCCAGGTGACGAACAGAAACCTGCGGCGAGGTTGGATGAGTTCCATGCCGGCAGGCTGATGATGCGGCGCGCGCGTGGCTGTGACGCACGGCACAGCCGGGCTCGGCCGGCGAGTGCACGATGTGGCCGCGAAGTTCGATATGAGTTGCTCATCGCAACGGCTCTCGATGCGATGGGCGCAACCGGAGGACATCATGGCCACCAGCCCCAGCACCGACACGCTCGTGCGCGGTCCGCACTTCGATTCCCTCAAGGCGTCCTTTGGCGGCCGGTTGCTTGTCCCGTCGGAGTCCGATTACGAGGCCGCTCGAAGGACATGGAACGGCTCTATCGACCGCCATCCCGCGGTGGCAACTTCGGAGTGGTGACATCGTTCGAGCTGAGGGTCCATCCCGTGGCCGAGGTTCTGGGCGGTCTTGCGCTGTTTCCGTTGGACCGCGGGCCGGAGATCCTCCGTCGGTACCGCGACTGGCAGGGATCCCTGCCGGACGCCATGACCACGATGGCGGTGCTGCTGTTTGCCCCTCCCGAGCCCTTCGTGCCGCCGGAGATGGTGGGCAGGCCGGCCGTCGCGGTGTTGGCTTGCCACTGCGACGATCCGGATGCTGGCCGTGCGCTGCTCGCGCCGCTCGCAGAACTCGGACCCGCGGTGGAGATGTTCAACTCGATGCCGTACCCCGCGCTCCAGGGAATGCTCGACGCCGGAGCGCCCCCCGGCTTGCAGAACTACTTCAGGGCCGGTTACCTGAAGGCCATCGACGACGGTTTCATCGACACTGCGCTCGACCAGTTCTCGCGGGCCCCATTCCCGATGGACGCGTTGCATCTTCACAGTTGGGGGGCGCCGTCGGCCGGGTTCCCTCAGAAGCGACCGCGTTCGGGAATCGCGACGCGGCATTTGCGTACAACATCATCGCCACCTCGCCTGACCCTTCACTGAACGAGGAGCAGGTGTCCTGGGCGCGGCAGATGGCGGCGGCGTTGGAACCCTTCAGCACGGGTGGCGTGTACGTCAACTTCCTTGGAGACGAGGGCGAGGGACGCGTGCGCGCCGCGTACGGTGCTTCCAGGTACGACCGACTGGTTGGGCTGAAGGACCGGTACGACCCGGGCAACCTGTTCCGGCTCAACCAGAACATCCGGCCAAGCCGACCCTCGAGCTGATCGAAACGCGGGCGGCTGGTTCCATCAGCCTCCCCGCTCGCCTCCGGCGGGCTCTACACTCCGGCCGTGGACGACCTCGCCGTCCTCCGTCTGTCTCGCATGTTTGCGGGCGTTCCCGACGCCGAATTGGAGCCGCTCATTGGCGCCGCCAGGCGGTTCGAGGTGCGTGCGGGTCAGCCTCTCTGGCTGCAAGGTGATCGTGCCCAGGCCATGTACGTGATCGGCGAAGGCCACCTCAAGACCTACCGCGTCGGCATCGACGGACAGCAGATCGTTCTGCGGTTTTTTGGGCCCGGCGACACCACGGGCGAACCAGCGCTGTTCCTGCCGGCCGCGACGCGGGGCACGGCAGCAGAGGCAGTGGAGAAAACCACCGGTCTGGCCATCCCTGGGCCCGCCCTGCTCGCCTTCCTGGACCACCACCCGCTGGTGAATCGACGATTGCTGCAGCGGCTGAGTGAGATGCTTTGGGACAGCCACACTATGCCCTCAGAGGTGACCTTCCACGATGTCCCGGATCGGGTGGTGCGGAAGCTTCTGGACCTGGCGGCCGTCCACGGTGTCGATGTCGGTGGCGCAACCCGGATCGGGATCCGCCTGTCGCAGGGAACGCTGGCGGCGATGGTGGCCGCCAGCCGAGAGAACGTCAACCGCGCGCTGGCTCCGCTCTTGAGCAGTCAGATCGTGTCCCATGATCGGGGCTATTTCACGATCCTCGATGAGGCCCAACTCCGGCAGCGAGCCCGGCGCACCTCGGCGGTCGACTGAGTGAGCGTCTCCACTGTCCTGCCATTCCTGGCGGTGTCGGCGCTGGTGAACGGGTTCGGCGCGCGCTGCAGGCGACCACCGGGGCGGTGCTCATTGCGCTCGGACTGCGCGTCGCGGTGGACGCCCGCTAGGTGTAGCCACCGTGC
>CATPBU010000007.1 GCA_955652455.1 Candidatus Dormiibacterota bacterium | reverse complement strand
GCGCAACGACGAACCTGAGCGCGCCTCGCGTCCCTTCGACCGCGATCGCGACGGGTTCGTGATGGGTGAGGGCGCGGCGATCGTCATCCTCGAAGAGCTCGAGGCCGCCCGGCGGCGCGGTGCGCACATCTACGCCGAGGTGAGCGGCTACGGTGCCACCGCCGACGCGTCGCACATCACCGCACCCGATCCGAAGGGCGACGGCGCGCGGCGCTCCATCCTGCGCGCGCTCGACCGCGCCCATGCCCGGCCGGAGGACGTCGGCTACATCAATGCCCACGGCACCAGCACCCAGCTCAACGACGCGGCGGAGACGAAGGCCGTCAAGGCAGCGCTCGGTGAGGCGGCTGCGACCATCCCGATGTCGTCGACCAAGTCGATGCACGGCCATCTGCTTGGCGCAGCCGGCGCCCTGGAGGCGATCATCGCAGTTCTGGCCATTCGCGACCAGTACGTGCCGCCCACCATCAACCTCGAGGAACCCGACCCGGAGTGCGACCTCGACTACGTGCCCAACGTCGGTCGCAACCACTCCATCGACCTGGCGATCAGCACGTCGTTCGGCTTCGGCGGGCACAACGCGTGTCTCGCGTTTTCGCGGGTCGAATAGCGGCTCAGGCCGTCCCTTTCGTCTCCGACACCGACAGGCGGGCTATCCAATTCTCGATGTCGTCGGGGGCTCTTGGCAGCGCTTCTGACAGCACGCGGTGGCCTTCTTCGGTGACGAGCACGTCGTCCTCGATGCGGACGCCGATGCCGCGGTAGCGCTCCGGGACAGTGAGGTCGTCCGGCTGAAAGTACAGGCCGGGCTCGACGGTCAGCACGTAGCCGGGTTTGAGCTCGCCGTGGTAGTGCTCGTCGCGCGCGTTGGCGCAGTCGTGGACGTCGAGGCCGAGCATATGGCTGGTGCCGTGGATGGTCCAGCGGCGATGGAGCTGCCGGTCACGCCGCACGGCGACGTCCGGTTCCACATCGAGGATGCCGAGGCGGTGCAGGCCCTCGGCGAGCACGCGCATGGCAGCGCGGTGGGGGGCCATGAACTCCGCGCCGGGCTTGACCTCTGCGATGGCCGCGGTCTGCGCATCGAGCACCAGCTGGTAGATCTCGCGCTGCTCGTCGGTGTACCTGCCTGACACCGGGATGGTGCGGGTGATGTCGGCCGTGTAGAGCTGGCGGCACTCCACGCCGGCGTCGAGGAGGAGTAGGTCGCCGTAGCCAACCTGGCCGTCGTTGCGCGTCCAGTGCAGGAAGGTGGCGTGCGCGCCCGATGCGGCGATGGTGTCGTAGCCGACGTCGTTGCCCTCGAGGCGGGCGCGCGCGTTGAAAACACCTTCGACGACCCGCTCGCCGCTCTCGAGCACGTCGGGAAGCGCTTTGACGACGTCCTCGAAGCCGCGGATCGTCGACTCCACCGCCTGCTCGAGCATGGCCACCTCGAACGGGTCCTTGACCAGGCGCATCTCCGACAGCGCGGTGGCGAGACCGTCGTCGTCCGCACCCTCCGGCAGCACTTGGTCGATGCGCGGGTCGATGTGGCGAACGGTCACCGTGTCGGCGCCGGCGAGGCGGTTCAGCTTCTCGTCGAGGTCGTGCAGCGGTGCGGTGACGACGCCGAGGTGCGCGCTGGTCGCGTCGAGACCCATGCGCGGTCCGGTCCAGAACTCGCCGTAGCGGGCGTCCGTGAAGAAGTCGTGCGTGAAGCGATCACTGCGCGGCTCCACGAACAGCGTGATGCGGTGACCGTCGCCGTCGGCTTCCATGACCAGCACCGCGTCCGGTTCCATGCCGCCCGACAGCCAGAAGAAGTCGGTGCCGGGGCGAAATGGGTAGTCGGTGTCGTTGGAGCGCACCTTGAGCGGGCCGGTGGGGATGACCACGTTGCGGCCACGGAACTTCTCTGACAGCGCCGCCCGACGCGCAGCGAAGTTGTCGGCGGCCGGGTGACGCGGCACCTCGGCGGTGTCGCTGGGCGCCCAGCCCGATGACATCAGGGTCATGAGCGCGCGCGGCACCGGGGGACGGTGCTGGCCGACCCAGATCCAGTTCTCGCTCTCGGGGTGCTCAGCGTCGACGTCGGGCGCGATCGCCCCATCACTGCTCGTGTCGGTGACCATGCACGGCACTGTACCCACCCGCGACGCACCGGTGACCTAGCATCGTCGGCGTGGGAGAAGTGCACGCCATCCGCGCCGACATCACCACCGTGGCCGCCGACGCCATGGTCAATGCGGCCAACAGCCATCTCGCCGGCGGCGGCGGCGTCGACGGTGCCATCCACCGCGCCGGCGGGAAGGAGATCATGGCCGAGCTCAGTGAGCGCTTCGACGGCTGCCCCACCGGCTCGGCGGTGATCACCGGGGCGGGCCGGCTGCCCGCCCGCCATGTCATCCATGCGGTGGGGCCGCGCTGGCGCGACGGCAACCACGGTGAGCACGATCAGCTGCGCTCGGCGTATGCAACCGCGTTCGCGCTGGCCGCCGAGAACGGCGCGGCCACCGTGGTGTGCCCCTCGATCAGCACCGGGATCTACGGCTTCCCGATTGCAATCGCCGCGCCGATCGCCGTCGAGGAGGCGCGAGCCGCCGTCGCGGCGGAGGGCACGCCGGTGCGCGAGATCACCTTTGCGCTCTTCAGCGAATCCGACCTCGCTGAGTTCGAGCGCGCCATCAGCTCGCCGGGACGGGCAGCGCCGCCAGCCAGCTGACCGTGGCTGCGGCGACGCAGACCGCCAGGATCGGGAAGGAAAGGCGCCGCGCCTGCGCGGGCAGCAGCGCCACGCCGGCGCCCGCGGCGAGCACCGTCGCTGCGACGAATGCCAGGCGACCCTGCCCCAGCGGCGCGATGAGAGCAAGGACGTACACGCTCGCAGCCAGCATGGCGGCGCTGATCAGCCACCGCGAGGAACGCACCCCGATGACAACGGGGAGCGTGCGTTCACCGGCGAGCCGGTCGCCGTCGATGTCGACAACGCCATTGGCGACCAACAACGCGACGGCGAGGAGGCCGGCCAGCGGGATCGCCTCGACACCGCCGCGGAGCCGCCCGGTCATCACCATGGCCAGCAGCGGCACCGTGGTGAACCCCGCCCACCACGCCACCACGGCGAAGGGAGTGCGCTTCACGGCCAGGTCATAGGAGACGCCGGCCGCCGAGCCGAGCAGGCCGACGAGGAGCACGTCGGCGCCCAGCAAGGCCGCGGTGCCCAGCGAGACGGCCAGCAGAAGCACGCCGAGCAGTGCAGCATCGCGGCGCCGCACCAGCTCGCGGGCGATCGGCTTGAACGGCTTGCTGACCCGGTCGCTGGCTGCGTCAGCCCAGTCATTGAGCGTGCCGATGGCGAGCTGCGACGGCAGCATGACCAGCACCAGGCCGACGGCGGTGCGCTCGCTCGGCAGCCGGCGGAGCAGCAGTCCGGCGGCCGCCACGGTCACCGCGGTGACCAGCAGCGACGGGCCCGGATGCGTCAGGAAAAGCCACGCCTTGACACGTCCGCCGCAGGGGTTGCGCTCATCGAAGAACCGCCACAACGGCGCGCGTCGCTTCACGGCTTGGTGGGCAGGAGGCCCTCGCTGAAGTGTCCGCCTGCAGCGATCTGCTCGAGCAGGGCGCGGTCGGTCAGCCACTCCACGGGCGCGTGGTCGTCGGTGAGCGGGTCGCTGGTGGGCGCCACGGCCACCATCTGGCGCGACACCAGCGGGATCAGCGAGCGCAGCTCGCCGGGCAGGGTGGCCAGCCGGGCGGTCAGCGTGCTCGGCGAGGTGGCGCGGTCGAACCCGAGCACCAGCTCGTTGAAGCGCAGCGCCGGCCAGACGCGGACGTCGGGAAAGACGGTCGCTAGCGTCCCGCTCACCGCCTG
>CATPBU010000006.1 GCA_955652455.1 Candidatus Dormiibacterota bacterium | reverse complement strand
GCGCGCGTAGTGGCCGGTCGCCAGGTGGGTGGCGGGCGAGTGGCATGCGAGCACCGTCGACCGGGACGCGGCCTTCGCGACGGTGACCGGCGCCGGGGCAGCATGGGCGCGCAGCTGCAGCGTCAGCACTGCGCCCCGGGGTGCCGCGACGTCGATCCAGCGCACGTCCTCCAGCTTCACCACGGTCCGCTCCAGCGCCGTCCGCGGTCCGACGGTGATGGTGTTATTGCCAGCATCGACAGCAACAACGTAAAGCGGGGCGGTGTCCGGACGCGTCGGTGCGACAGCGATACCGGACCTCTGACCGACCGTGTAGAACGGCACGCCGCGGTGCTCGCCGACGATGTTGCCGACGGTGTCGAGCACCGCACCGGGGCTGAAACGGCCGGCGAGGCGGCGCGCCAGGTCGCTCCGGACGGTGTCGGTGACGAAGCAGAGCTCCTGTGAATCCGGCTTGGAGGCCGTGACCAGGCCGAGGCCGGCGGCGACATGGCGCACCTCGCCCTTCGAGGTGAAGGAGCCGAGCGGGAACACGGCGTGGCGCAACTGCCGCTGGTCGAGGCGGTGCAGCGTGTAGGCCTGGTCCTTGGTGGTCGCGGCGGCGCGGTGAAGCGTGATCGCCTCACCGCGGCGCCCGCTGCGCGCGTAGTGGCCGGTCGCCAGGTGCGTGGCGCCAGCCTGCAGCGCGCGGCTGAGGAGCGCCCCGAACTTGACGGTCTGATTGCAGCGGACGCACGGGTTCGGCGTCCGACCGGCGGCGTACTCGTCGCCAAACATCGAGACCACCTCAGCCTGGAACTCGGGCTCGAGGTTCCAGCTGTAGTGCGGGATGCCCAGCGTGGTGGCGACGCGGCGGGCGTCCTCGACGGCGTCGACCGAACAGCATCCGCGGTCGCGGTCGCGTTCGGTATTGCGCGGCCACATCGCCAGCGTGATGCCGAACGCGCGCAGGCCGCGGGCCACACATCGCGCGGCCGCGACAGACGAGTCGACTCCGCCGGACATGGCGACGGCGACCACTGCGGTCGTGGGCACGAGGTCGAGTGGATCGTCGGGCACCTCCGCGCGCGCCGGCTCCGCGGCGCGGGGTGCCGCAACGGTCATCGGCGCGGCTCAGCCGCCGGCGACGGCCGGGACGATGGAGACCTCGTCACGCTCACCGACCGGCGTGTCGAGTCCCTGGCTGAAGCGGATGTCGGAATCGTTGACGTAGATGTTGATGAACTGGCGGAGCTTCCCATCGGCGTCGTAGAGGCGGTCGTGGAAACCCGGGTGGCGGGTCTCAAGATTGCTGAGCGCCGCCGACACCGTGTCGCCCTCGACGGTGACCTCTGACTCGCCGCCACAAAGGCGGCGCAGCGGACCAGGGATGCGGATGCGGACGGCCATCGCGCGAGTATACCGGCGCCTCGCCGACGCTCCGCGGTCGCCTCAGTAAGCCGCAGGTAGCTCCACAGTCAAGGGGCTGCGCTCGGCGCGTTTGGCGGCGCCTCCCACCAAATCGTCGAACACCAGCTGCGACCACGACTCCATGCTCAGGTAATGACGACGCATGTCGGCGAGCAGCAGGCTTTCCCCCTCGAGCTTGTGGGTCTCGCGCACCGACGTGGTTGCCACGACGGGCTCGACCAGGAAGACGAGGCCGAGGTGCACGCGCGACACCGGGGTGGTGTCGTCGTTGAGCATCGCCACCAGGCGGGCGGTGGCTGTTGACGCACACACCACCTCCTCCGCCCACTCTCTCTCCAGGCCACCGACCAGGGGATCGCCGCCGGCCCCGTCCCCCGGGTTGATATGGCCGCCGACGCCCAGTGAGTAGAGGTGATGTAGGCGCCGCTCGCTCGAGCGTCGCAGCCTCCGGGTGAGCAGATAGGTGCCGTCGTGAGGATGATGCACGACGCAGTAGGGGATGATCTGCTGCATCGACGGGTCGTCCTCGACCAGGTGCCTCGGCCGGTACTCCGAAGCCGCGCGGATGGTGCGGAGCACGCGTTCCAGTCCACCAGTGACCAAGCCGTGCCAGGCGCCGTCGGGAAAGATTGTCGTCCGGGGCACGCAGAGAACGTCCTCAGGCGACGGCGAGGCCGCGACTCGGCGGCGCGCGGGCGTGTCTGTGCGCTCGGCTGGCGCATCGACCATCGGCCTCAAGGTCGTGGAATTCTACGTGGGCGCGCTGCCATGCCGGGACGGGCTGCGCCACCATGGGGCCATGCCCGAGCTCCCTGAGGTCACCGCCATCGCCGCCGGCCTGACCGAGCGCATGCGTGGCCGGTTGATCACCGCCGCCAGGCTCCGCTCAGTCGGTGCCCTCAAGACCTACGACCCGCCGCTCCAGGCGCTGGTGGGGGCGTCGGTCGACGGTTGGTCGCGCCACGGCAAGTTCCTCGACATGACAGCCGGTGAGCTGCACCTGGTGGTGCATCTTGCGCGCGCTGGCTGGATCCGCTGGCGCGAGCGCCTCACCGAGGCTCGTGCCAGCCTCCGCGGCCCCTTGGCCCTGCAGCTTCAGCTCGAGGGCGGCGCCGGCATCGACATCACCGAACAGGGAACGGAAAAGCGCCTCGCCGTCTACGTCGTGCGTCACCCGGCGACCGACGTTCCCGGCATCGCCCGTTTGGGCGTCGACGTCCTCGACGCCTCGCTCGACTGTGCGCGCCTTGCCGAGCTGTTGGGTCAGAGACGCGGGCAGCTGAAGACCGTTCTCGCCGATCAGTCGTTGATCGCCGGGGTCGGCAACGCCTACTCGGACGAGGTGCTTCATGCCGCCGGCATTTCGCCGTTCCGTCAAGCGACCGCTCTGACCGGCGATGAGGTCGGACGACTGTACTCCGCCCTGCGTTCGGTCATGGCCGCTGCTGTCGAGCGCGCAGCGGGCGTCGACATCGGCGAGCTCAAGCCCGACAAGAAACAGCACCTGTCCGTCCACGGGCGCACCGGTGAGGCCTGCCCGGTGTGCGCGGACACCATCCGCGAGGTGTCGCTCTCGACGCGGTCCTTCCAGTACTGCCCGACGTGCCAAACCCACGGCAGGATCCTTGCCGACCGCCGGCTCAGCCGCCTCCTGCGATAGGCCCCACGCGGCAGGCCGCGTGGGGCTACCTGCGGCGCGCCAGGGTCAGACCGTCGGCGATCGGCAGAATGACGCTGTCCACGGCGTCGTTGCCGGCCAGCCAGTCGTTGAACGCACGGATGTGGGCGCCATCCACGTCACCGTCGGCGTCGGCCTCGATCACCTTGCCGCTCCAGAGCACGTTGTCCACCAGCAGCAACCCGCTGGGACGCAATCGCGGGATCAGCTGCTCCGCGTAATCGCGGTAGCCGCGCTTGTCGGCGTCGATGAACGCCAGATCGATCGACGGCGACTCATCCAGGCTGCGCAGCGTTTCCGAGGCGGGACCGATGCGCAGATCGATGCGGTCGGCAACGCCCGCCGCGGCCCAGTGGCGGCGCCCGATCGCGGTCCATTCCTCGTTCACGTCGCAGCAGATCAGGCGGCCGCCCGGCGCCAGCCCGCGCGCGATGCAGAGCGCAGAGTAACCCGTGAAGGTTCCGACCTCGACGGCGTTCTGCACGCCAATGGCGGCTGTCAGCACGGTGAGGAACGCACCCTGCTCGGGCGCGATCTGCATACCGCTGACGTCACCCAAGGCTGCCGTCTGCTCAATCAACGAGTGCTGCACATCATCGAGCGCCAGTGAATGCTCGACGATGTAGCGGTGGATCGCCTCGCTGAGAAGGAAGCTCTTCGGGCTCATCGGAAGTGATCCGCCGACGAGCCGTGCGCTGCGATGGTTTTCGTACCCTGATCCCGTGCCGCGCTGTCGAACGATCCTCTGGCCCGCGCTGGCGGGTGGCGGCGGCCGACGGTGAGGGTAGCCGCTGGGGGCGACCTCGAGCGCGCGCTCTGGGCCCTACGTGCCTACGACACCACCGCGCTCGCCACCGTCAGCGAGGCAGGGCCGCACGTGGCCGGTGTCTTCTTCGCGCCGGAGATCGACGGCGACCGCATCCGCCTCCTCGCCGCCGTCCTCGACGGGTCGCGCAAGGCCGCTGACCTCGCCGCCGACCCGCGGGTTGCGTTCGTGTGCTCGCCGGGGAACCCGTCGCGGTGGATCCAGGGCAGCGGTTCAGCCCACCGCGCCGAGGTGGACGACGCCGGCCGGCTGGAGATCTTCCGCAGGCTCGTCGCCCACGCGCCCGGCGCCCGGCAGTTCGTCGACCGCTTACCGGTGCACCCGGTGATCATCGAGGTGCGCGACCTCAAGGTCGTCGAGGCAATCGGCAGTCCGCCTCTCCGACTCCATTTCGAGTGAATCTGGCCCGGATGGCCGCCCGGCCGCGACCTCTGGCCGTCCTGTGGGAGAGCGTTCGTCCGCGATCGCTGACCGTCGCAGCGGTCAGCTCGGTGGTGGGCACCACGGCGCTGGTGCCGCAGCGCACAGTTCAGCCGCTGCTCGCCCTGGGCTGTCTGCTGCTGGTGGTGCTGCTCCAGGCCGGCACCAACGTCCTCAACGATGCGGAGGACTCACTCTCCGGTGCCGATGACGAGACCACCTCGGGGGCATCGCAGGCGATGCGCCTCCACTGGATCAACGCCGCGCAGGCGCGGATCATCGCGACCGTCCTCTTCGCGGCCGCGGCGGTCCTCGGGTTGAGCCTCGCCTTGGGCTCGGATCGCCCCGGCCTGCTTCTCGTCGGCGGCCTGGCCATCGCCGTCGGCTGGGCCTACACGGCCCCGCCCTTGCGGCTCGCCTACCGTCCGCTCGGCGAAGCGGCCTCGGGGCTGCCGATGGGGGTTGGCATCGTCTGGGGCACCGCGGCTGCCCAGACTTCGGCGGTGCCGAACTCGGTGTGGTGGGCAGGGGCCGCCCTCGCCCTGCTGACCGCGAGCATCCTGCACGCCAACAATGCTCGCGACCGCAGCCACGACGCGGCCGTGGGCAAGCGGACGCTGGCAACCCGCCTCTCCGAAGATGGCGTCGTCATCGAGTTCAGGGTCCTGCTCATCGCCGTCCCGGTGGTTCTGGCGGGCGGGTTCATCACCCGCTCCCTGCCCTGGTGGTGCCTCGCCGTTGTCGTGCCCGCCGCCCTGGCGGTGCGTGCCGCGGTGCGCGCACATCGTGGGCTCGACGCCCGGGGCTGGACGATGCGGTTGATCGAGTGTGTGCAGCTGCACATGCTCACCGGATTCGCCCTCAGCCTCGGCTTCGTGCTCAGCGCGATCCGCTGATCAGTGCGGCAAGGTCGTTGAAGAACCCCGGATAGGAGACCGCGACGCAGCCGGCGCCGTCGATGACCGACTCGCCGTCGTCGGGCGCAACCAACGCGGCGGCGATCGTCCAGGCCATCGCCAGCCGGTGATCGCCGGCGGCGTCGAGCCGCGCCGAGTGGAGCCGCACCGGGCCATCGATGACCAGTCCTTCGGGAATCTCCTCGACCGACGCCCCGAGCGCACGCAGGCCCGTCACCAACGCGCCAAGGCGATCTGATTCCTTGTGGCGCAGCTCGCCGGCTCCGTGGATCTGGGTGCGACCCTCGGCCTGCGTGGCCACGACGGCGACCGCGGGCAGCTCATCGATGCATCGCGGCACCAGGTCGGGGTGGACGGTGACACCGTGCAACGGTGCGCCGGTGACGCTCACGTCGCCAAGCGGCTCGACATCGGCCGCCATCCGCCCCTCCTCCACCTCGACAGCCGCACCCATGGCGGCAAGCACATCGAGGATGCCGGTGCGCCCGGGGTTGACCCCGACGCCGAGGCAGCGCACCCGCCAGCCGGGCCGCGCCGCGGCCAGTGCCAGAAAGAATGCTGCCGAGCTGATGTCGCCAGGGATCGTGATGCCGAACGGATCGAGTGGCTCAGGGTGCAGGGTGATCGCCGCGCCGTCGCTGGTCAGATCGGCACCGCATGCGTGCAGCAAACGCTCGGTGTGGTCGCGCGTCGGCAGCGGCTCATGCACGACGGTCGGACCGTGCGCATTGAGCCCGGCCAGGAGGATGGCCGACTTCACCTGCGCGCTGGCCACCTCGAGCCTGTGCTCGAGGCCCGCCGGCGCCGGGGTGCCGATGATCTGCATTGGTGCGTGGCCGTCGGTGGTGGTCACGACCGCGCCGATAGCGTTCATCGGCCCGGCGACTCGCTCCATCGGTCGCCGTCGCAGCGAGTCGTCGCCGTCGAGGGTGGCGCTGAGATCGTGGGCGGCGAGCACACCGGCCATCAACCGCATCGTCGTGCCCGAGTTGGCGCAGCCGAGAACATTGCTGGGCGACCGTAGGGT
>CATPBU010000005.1 GCA_955652455.1 Candidatus Dormiibacterota bacterium | reverse complement strand
TTGTGGGCAGCAGGGTTGCGAACAGGAGCAGCGGGGTCGACAGCAGCGCCAGCTTGCGCGACATGCGGCCGCGCGCCAGGATCACCGCCTCGACCGCGCCGGCGATGCCGACCAGCACCGCCGACGGCGACGCCTCGACCCATCCACCCGACAGAACGGTCCAGCCGGTGGCGGCGAGCAGCGCCATCACCAGCAGCGTTGTGCTCGACGAGCGCACCGAGAGGGGGCGAGCGCCGGCTGCAAGGGTGGCGACGCTCATCTTCAGTCGCCGGCGGCGCGCGCCCTCTCACCGCTGCCGAGCACGTCGCCGCGCCGCACCAGCCACCAGTCAAGGGCCAGGCGCCACGCCGCGGGGATGCGCATAGGTGGTCCGGGCGCACCGAACGACGATGTCTCGAGCATGACGGCCAGGTGTCGCTGCCCGCGGCTGCCGGCATCGACCAGCGCCTCAACCCACGCGGGATCGCGATCCGCCGTCACCACCACCATGCCGCCGCGGCCGCGCCAGCCGTCACCGTGACGGCTGATCACGTGCGCCAGCGGCGCGGAACCGTCATTGCGCGCGGTGGCCAGGAAATCGAGCAGCAGCATCCGCTGCGACTCACCGCGGCCGGCGCCGAAGCCGCGCATCTGGGAGTCGTTGGTGATCAACCCGACCGCCTGGCCGCGGCGCGCCACCGCGTGGACGATTGAGGCGGCGATGGAGATCGCGTACTCGAGCGACGACTCCGGCGCATCGCCGTAGTGCACCCCGGCGCGGAGGTCGAGGATGACCAGCAGGTCGGCGCTGTGCCTGGTGTCGTAGACACGGCTCATCAGCCGCCCGGTGCGCGCTGTCGATGCCCAGTGGATGCGGCTCATGCCGTCGTGCGGATCGTAGTCCCGCACCGATGACACCTCGGGCGGTACGTCGACGGCCTTGCCTCGGCGCATGTCGCCGGCCCCGTTGCCGCTCCACAGCGGTCCGATGTCCTCGAGCGGATGCAGCGCCGGGTAGACGATCACCTCGCTCCGCGAGGCCACGCGCACGGTTCGGCTGAACAAGCCGAACGGATCGCCGACGCGCGCCTCGAGGGGACCGAAGCGATGCCGCCCGCGACGGCCGAAGCTGCCCCGCGCCGTCCACGACACGCTGTCGCCGGCCGCGAGTGCGCAGGCGCGGCCGGCGGAGTAGCCGGCGAGGTCGCTACGATCGTGGATCTCGCAGTACGGCACCCACAGCAGGCTGCGGTTGTGCACGGTGAAGCGCTCGCTGAACGCCTCGCCGACCGAGAACGTACCCTCCGGCGAGGTTCGGTCCACGCTGATCCGCCGTGCGATGACGCGCGTCCAGAAGAACGCGAGGATGATCAGCGACAGCAGGATGTAGGTGAGCGTGTAAGCGAGATGGATGCCGGTGATCCCGGCAAAGAAACTCAGCGCCGCGATCCCCGCGATCAGCGGAACGCGAGCGCTCACGACCCCTCGCCGGCCATCGCCTGTCGCTCAGCCGGGACCGTCTCGCCGGCCAGGACCTCGTCGATCACCTGCGCTGTGGTCACGCCGCGCAGCTCTGCGTTGGCGCGGAGCACGATGCGGTGACCGAGAACGCGCGGCGCCAGAACCTTGATGTCGTCAGGGGTGACGAAGTCGCGGCCCTGCGCGGCGGCGCGCGCCTGCGACGCGTGCAGCAGGCCCAGGCTGCCGCGCGGCGACGCCCCGAGCGCCACGTCGGAATGCTCGCGGGTGCGCTGCACGATGCGCACGCAGTACTCCTTGAGGGAGTGATGGCACCACACCGAGTGCAACTCCCGGCGGCACGCCTCGATCTCGTCGGCGCCGCTGACGGCCTCCAGCCTCTCCAGCGGTGACTCGCGTTGAAAGCGGTCGAGCATGGCCACCTCGTCGGGCAGCTGCAGGTAGCCGAGGTTGACCTTGATGAGGAAGCGGTCCACTTGCGCCTCGGGCAGCGGGAAGGTGCCGCCCAGCTCGATGGGGTTCTGGGTGGCCAGCACGATGAACGGCTCGGGCAGCGGGTGGGTGACCCCGTCGACGGTCACCTGGCCCTCCTCCATCGCCTCGAGCAGCGCCGACTGGGTCTTCGGGGTGGCCCGGTTGATCTCGTCCGCGAGGAGGACCTGGGCGAAGATCGGGCCCCGGCGGAACTCGAACTCGCTGGTCTTCATGTTGAAGACCGACACCCCGGTCACGTCGCCGGGCAGAAGGTCGGGGGTGAACTGGAGGCGCTCGAAGTCGCAGCCGGTGGCTCGGGCCATGGCCTTGGCCAGCATCGTCTTGCCGACGCCGGGCACGTCCTCGATCAGGACATGGCCACCGCAGAGCAGCGCCAGGACGCAGAGCTCGATCTCAGGCTCCTTGCCCACGATCACGGTGCCCACGCTGTCGACCAGCCGGCGCACGACGCCTTGGACGAGGCTCACGGACAGCTCTCCTGCACCCTGCGATCGATCTCTGGTGGAGTATACGGACGCTTCGGTTGGTTCGATCGTCCGCATCTGATGTAGAGTTCACAGAACGGGACAAGCGCACCAAAGGTTATGTAGTACAGTGGCGCCGGAAAACGCGCGATCCGAACACTTGGAGCCAGGGCGGGCTCTAGTTTCAGGAGGGATGCAGGTGGCCCAGACGCAGGAACAGATTCTGACCACCGGCGAGGC
>CATPBU010000004.1 GCA_955652455.1 Candidatus Dormiibacterota bacterium | reverse complement strand
GATGCGACTATTGCTCACGCGGTCTGCGCAGCCTGTGGCGCCCGGACCCACCCCCGCGTCGGGAATTGGTCCAGGATGCTCTGGATCTCGTCGACCTGCTCCTCGGACAGGCGCCCCTTCCAGCGATGTGCCTGTTCCTTGATCATCTCAGCCGGGTCCGCCGAACCCGGTGCCGGGGCGCTGCGCGCGAATGAGGGCGGGAGGTAGCCACGCTCGAGGAATCGCTCGGACTCCTCGGTCCATGTCAGACCGAGCTTGTCGTAGAGCTCATGGAACTGCCCCCGCGGGTCCTCACAGAGCTCCTCGTGAGTGATCAGGTGCCACTCGGGGTGGGTACCTGTGAGATGCGCGAAAATCGTCGTGAGCAGACCCACGCTCCAGGCGGTCAGCGCCAGCGGCCCTTCGCCGTGCGGCGGAAGCTCCTGTCCGATGAGCTCGGCGTAACGCTCGGCCACCGCCGGCCGCATGTGCAGGTCCTTCCCGAGCACCCGCCACTCCAGCCAGCTCGAGACGACGTTGAGGGGATTGCGCTGAATCACAACCACCTTGGGTCGGAAGTTCTCGACGATCCACTCGAGTGCGAAGGGCGTCATCGTCGATTTCACCACGACGTTGCGTGGAGGTTTCCCTGTCCCGGCCAAGGCGCCGGCGAACGCGGTCAGCAGGGGGTCGCGGACGGCGCGCGGCAGTCGGAGCCCGAGCCTCGCCACCTTGCGCCCCATTCCAACGCGCATCGGCAGGCGGCCCGCGTAGGCCATGCGCCAGAGCGCCGCGTACTGCGGAGCAGGCTGCCCGGGCCGGAGCACCGGAAAAGGCCCGAATCCAAGCGTGTCGTTCTGGCGGGCCGACGCATGATTGATGCCGACGTTGTCCGGCTCGTTCATGTAGACGGCGTCCGCCGCGCAACCGAGGATGCGCCCGGTCCAGGTGGTGCCGGAGCGCCCGACGCCAGCCAGAAGTACTCGATTGATCCTCTGTTCAGTCATGCGGAAACCCTTCCTCACCCCCATCTTCGGGCAGGGATCGCCCTCTGTGCCGGATATGATGCCACACTTGCGGTAGGATTGACGCGTAAGATACCTCTGGCGGGATTGACGCTACACTGCCCGAGGGTTTAGGACATGATCGATTAACGGGGCATGAACCTGCAGGCGCGTGATGATGATTCAGTTGAAGGGGGCAATCCAATGGAAGGCGAAGCGAGAGCGGTGACGCCGACACCCCTCCCCGTGTTGCGTGGTGATTCGGGGGACGGTCCGGCTCGCCTCTACCTGGTGAGGCACGGCACCACCACCATGAATCGCGAGAACCGTTACCGCGGTCGCCGCGATGTTGCTCTGGACGCGCAGGGATATCAGGACGCCGTCGACGCCGCACGATTCCTGTCGGACAGGGCGTTGACCGCCGTCTATGCGGGCCCGCTGCGGCGCACTATCTTCACGGCACAGATCATCGCCGACGAGGCGCGCGTGCCCGACGTCCGAATCATGCACGGGCTGATCAACCTCGATTACGGCATCTGGGAAGGGATGACCGCGGAGGAAGCTGAGGCTCACTATCCCGTGGCGTTCGCGTCGTACCGGGAGGATCCGTTGCGCTGCGTCTGCCCAGACGGAGAACGGCTCAACCAGGGGCAGGATCGCATGCTCGATGCCCTTCTGCTGATCGGCGGACGGCATCGGGGCGAATCTGTCGCGGTCGTCTCGCACGCGGTGATGATCCGCCTTGTGCTGGCGAGGCTCCTCGACCTGCCTGGAGAGAAGTGGCGAGTCCCACTGGGGCGCGGGTCGATCACCGAGTTCGAGGTTGGCGAGGACGGAATCCGAGCCGGTGCGCGTCTGCTTGGAGGTTCGGAGGACGATCCGCTCCGTCCATCTATCCACAGGCGGGCCGCGTCGCGGGAGTGACGCGCAGCGCGTGCGACGCAACTTCCGTTGATGCGATCCGGTCACGGAGCGCGGCGGCGTCAGGGGCTGCCGTACGATATCAGGCACTATCCGAAATTGAGGTCATCCAATCCGAGTGCCGGCCGGATGCGCGCACTGGCGTCAGACCGGCGGTGCGTCGCGAGGCGGCGTGCGTGAAGAGATGACGCAGAAGAGGGAACATGAGTAAAGGCTTTGTCATCTGGCTGACCGGACTGTCGGGCGCCGGCAAATCGACCATCGCCGACCGCCTGGAGCAGGAGCTTGTGGCGCTCGGACGGATTGTGACCGTCCTCGACGGCGATGAGGTCAGGACCCACCTTTCGAAAGGCCTGGGCTTTTCCAAGGAGGACCGCGACACCAACATCGGCCGGATCGGCTACGTCGCCGGTCTGGTCGCGCGTTCAGGCGGCGTCGCCATCACCGCCGCGATCTCGCCGTACAGCGAGGTGCGCGACGCGATCAGGAAGAAGACGCCCAATTTCGTTGAGGTCTACGTCCGCTGCTCCCTGGACGAGTTGGTTCGTCGTGACGTTAAGGGCCTCTACGCAAAAGCCATCGCCGGCGAGATCGAGCACTTCACGGGTGTCAGCGACCCCTACGAGGCTCCCGAGCACGCCGAGGTCACCGTCGACAGCGGCACCGAGACGCTCGAACAGTCGGTCGACCGGATCCTTGACGCCCTGGAGCTCCTCGGACATATCTCGCGAGGTGTCCGCGAACGCTTGCCACGTGGCTCCGAGCTCGATGCGCTCCTCCAGGAGGTTGAGCACTTCCCCGGCCTGGAGGTCGGGCCTCATGCGGTGTCCGACGCGGGCATGCTCGGGGTTGGCGCCCTCTCTCCCCTCCGCGGATTCATGGACTCCGCCGACTACGCGGCCGTGCTCGATCGTGGTCGCCTCCGCGGTGGCCAGCCGTTCACCATCCCAGTCGTGCTCCGCGTCGACGAGGGCGACGCCGAGCGTCTGCGCGGGGTCCCGCGCATCGTGCTGCGCAGCGACGGCAAGCCGGTGGCCGTGGTCGACGTGACGGAGATCTTCCGCACCGACCCTGAGCGTGAGGCCTCGAGCGTGTACGGCACCACCGACGATGCCCATCCGGGTGTCCACTTGCTGAACAGCTCCGGACGGTGGGCCATCGCCGGTCCTGTCACCGCCCTTCAGCGCCCCAACACCGGCTTCCACCAGTACGACCTCACCCCGCTCGAGGTCCGCAAGGCGATCGCCGAGCGGGGCTGGAAGACAGTTGTCGGGTTCCAGACCCGCAACCCCGTGCATCGTGCCCACGAGTACCTCCAGAAGGTCGCGCTCGAGAACATCGATGGCCTGCTTCTCCACCCGTTGGTGGGCGAGACCAAGAGTGACGACATTCCCGCTGATGTCCGGATGGAGTGCTACGAGGTCCTCCTCGACGGCTACTTCCCCAAGGATCGGACTCTCCTGGTGACCAACCCGGCGTGGATGCGCTATGCGGGCCCCAAGGAGGCGGTGTTCCACGCCCTGATCCGCCGCAACTACGGCTGCACCCACTTCATCGTGGGCCGCGACCATGCCGGTGTCGGGACCTATTACGACACCTACGCAGCCCATCGCATCTTCGACGAGTACACGCCCGAGGAGCTGGGAATTCAGATTCTTCGCTTCGAGCATGCCTTCTTCTGCCGCGCCTGCGGTGGGATGGCGTCGACGCGGACCTGTCCCCATCCCAAGTCCGAGCACGCCGTTCTC
>CATPBU010000003.1 GCA_955652455.1 Candidatus Dormiibacterota bacterium | reverse complement strand
CCGTTCATCCTCGAGGGCGTTCTCGGTGGCGTGTTCGCCGCCATCCTGAGCAGCCTGATCGTTGGTTTTGCGTACAAGATCGCCGTCGGCGCGACCAACGGCGACCTCTTCGCCATCCCGTTTGACGGCCCGTTCACCGCCGTGCTGATCGCTGCGCTGTTCGCCGGCGGTGCGGTGGTGGGCGCCATCGGCAGCTACCTGGGGGTGCGCCGCTTCCTCGCCGCCTGACGGCGGACGGAGAGCGGCCGACCCACCGATGAACCTGTCCGCGAACCCGCAATTCCGGCGCAAGCGCCGTGTCAGCGGGCGGCGTGTGGCCCTCGCGCTGGTGATCACGGCCGGGGTCATCGTCGGCGCTGCGCTCGGGTCGAACGGTCACGTCACGGCCGACATCTTCACCGACCAGATCGCCGCCAAGCAGCACCAGCTCGCCGCCGACGGCGCCGCCATGGCACGGCTGCGCGCCGAGCTCGCCGCCGCCGCCAACCAGGAGGCTGCCCTGCAGAAGGCGATCGTCGACCTCAACGCGCAGATCAAGGCCACAGACGCGCAGGTGGCGGCCGCCACCGCGCAGCTCAACAGTATCCAGGCAGCGCTCTCCGCAGCGCAGGACAACCTGGCGTACACGCAGGCACAGTTGGCGCTCGACCGTCGCCAGCTGAAGGTCGACCTGGTGGTCATCTACAAGGCGCAGAACGCCTCCAACTCATTCAGCAACTTCCTCAACTCAGGCGACTTCAACAGCTACTGGCAGCGTGCCATCGACGTCAACCGGCTGGGGCGCAGCGAGCGCAGCCTGGTGGCCAGCGTCACCCTCGACGAGGCGACCATCCAGGCGGACGTCGACAGCATCACCCTCGCCAAGACCCAGCAGGTCGCGCTGCTGGCAACGCTGCACGGCATCGTGGAGCAGCAGACGGCTGCGCTGCAGGCGCGCGAGGAGGCGCGCCAGCAATTGGTTGCGCTGCAGGCGCGCGACCAGGTGCTCCTCGCTCAGAACGAAGCCGCCCAGGCACAGCTGAACTCGCAGATCGCGTCACTGAAGGTGCAGGAAGCCGCCGCCCTCGCCGCCGGCGGTGGCAACGGCCATTTCCTATGGCCCGAGAACGGCCCGATCACCCAAGGTTTCGGGTGCACCAGCTTCCCGTTCGAGCCGTACGACCCCAACTGCCCGACCCGGCACTTCCACAGTGGCATTGACATCGCGGCCCCGTGCGGCAACAACATCGCCGCCGCGGACAGCGGCATCGCGCACCTCTACTACAGCAGCTATGGCTTCGGCGATCACGTCATCATCGTTCACGGCAACGGCTGGGTCTCGGTGTACGGGCACATGGGCGGGTTCGCAGTCGGTGACGGGCAGACCGTTCACCGTGGACAGTTGATCGGATACGAGGGCAGCACCGGCAACAGCACCGGCTGTCACCTGCACTTCGAGATCGACCTCAACGGCAGTCCCAGAAACCCGCTCGCCTATCTGTCGTGAGCGGGGATGGGGGGACGGACCGGCAGCACGACACCGAGGTGTTGTGGTCGCCGGGACCTCATCGACGCCGTCCGCGCCTCCCGGCGCCCCCACCAGCGGTCACGCGGGTGCTCAGCACGGTGGCCGCCTGCTATCTCACCGCGTTGGTGGTGCTCAACCTCTCCGCCTCGCAGTACGGCGGATTCATCAACCGGATCTTTCCCCACATCGGCACCACCGCTACGATCGACGAGAACAGCATCGCGGCTGAGTGGCAGACGGTGCAGCAGAACTACGTGATCCGTGACGTGCCCGGCAGCCAGGGCACGCAGGCGGCCGAGCAGGGCATCGTGCAGATGCTCCACGACCTCTACAACGACCGTTTCTCGGCGTTCCTCACCACCCAACAGTTCCAGCAGCTGAACGCCACCCTGGGCGGGCGGCGCGACGGCAGCATCGGCATCGCCGTCCAGGCCCGCTGTGATGGTGCGCTGTGCGCGTCGGGGCAGACGCCCGACGAGGCTGTCATCGAGGACGTGCTCGTCAACCAGCCCGCCGACCGGGCCGGCATCCGTCGCGGCGATGTGCTGATCGCGGTCGACGGCATCCCTCTCTCGTCGATGGGGAGTGACGAGGCCACCCGGATCAACAATTCGTCGTCGCGGGTGCGCGGACAGGTGGACACCAAGGTGCAGATCACTGTGCAACGCGGCGGCACGCAGCTAACCCTGACGGTGACGCGGCAGAACCTGACCATCCCCTCGGTGTACACGCGGCTGTTCGGACACACGCTGTTCATGCAGGTGACGGGCTTCGACAGGGACACGGGCGACGCGGCGCGCAGCCAGCTTCAGAAGGGTTTCGCGGCCGGCGCAACGTCGCTCATCCTCGACCTACGCCAGAATGGCGGTGGCTATGTGACCGCGGCCCAGGCGCTGGTCAGCCAGTTCGTGCAACCGACGGCGACGCAGAAGTACGTGGTGGTACGCCGCGGACGCCTCGCCGCCAGCGGCGATCCGAACAGCGCGCAGGAGGTGGTCAACGACCCCATCCAATCCGGCGGGCTGGCACCGACGCAGCCGATGGTGGTGCTGGTCGACGGCGACTCGGCGAGCGCATCCGAGATCACCACCGCAGCCCTGCATGACTACCGCCGCGCCACCGTGGTGGGGGAGAAGACCTTCGGCAAGGGATCGGTGCAGGTGGACTTTCCTCTCCCCGACGGCGCTGACCTGCACCTCACCGTGGAGCGCTGGTACGGCCCCAACGGCGAGACCATCGAGGGCAAGGGGGTGACGCCTGACCGCGTGGTTGCGCTGGCGTCACCTGACGACCGCTTCCAGCTCGACGCGCAGTCGCCGCCGGCAAGCGGCGACGCCCAGCTGCAGGCAGCGCTGGCGGCGTGGGCGGAACGGCCGGCAACGCGGTAACCAGACCTATACTCCGGCCGTGCCAGAGCGCTACGACGTGGTCATCCTCGGCGGCGGTTCGGGCGGGTACGTGGCTGCGATCCGCGCTGGCCAGCTGGGCCTGCGCTCGGCGGTGGTGGAGGCCGACAAGGTGGGCGGCACCTGCCTCCACCGCGGCTGCATTCCCACCAAGGCGCTGCTGCAGAGCGCAGCCCTGCTCGACCAGGTCCGTGACGGCCACCGGCTCGGCGTCAACACATCCGATGTGAGCTTCGACTATGGCGTGGCGGCGACGCGGCGCGACGAGGTGGTCAACACCCTGCACAGGGGCGTGCAGGCGCTGCTCAAAAAGAACAAGGCGACCACCGTCCACGGTCGCGGTCGCATCACCGGACCGGGTCGCGTGCTGATCGCCGCGGACGGTGGCGGCGACCAGGTGGAGCTGGAGAGCGGGCACATCATCGTGGCCACCGGCTCGCGACCGCGGCAGGTACCGGGAATGGAGACCGACGGGCGCCAGGTGCTCACCAGCGACGACGCGCTCTTCCTCGACGCGGTGCCGCCGAGTGCCATCGTGCTCGGGGCCGGAGCCGTCGGTGTCGAGTTCGCATCGTTCTGGCGCAGCGTCGGCACCGAGGTAACCCTGGTAGAGATGGCGCCGAGCCTGGTGCCGCTGGAGGACGAGGCGATCGGAAAAGAGCTGCGCAAGCAGTTCGAGAAGAGGGGCATCACCTGCCTGGTCGGGACCACTCTCGACCCGTCGACCCTCGAGCGCAACGAGGGCGGCGTGGCCGTCACCGTTCGCGCCGGCGACACCGAGCAGCGGCTGCAGGCAACGCTGCTGCTGGTGGCGGTGGGTCGCTCCGGCAACGTCGAGGACATCGGGTTGGAGGAAGCGGGCGTCGCCACCGACCACGGCATGGTGAGCATCGACGGCGAGCAGCGCACCAGCGCGGCGGCTATCAGCGCCATCGGCGACTGCGCCGGCGGCTTCCAGCTGGCGCACAAGGCCATGCACGAGGGCGTTATCGCCATCGAGGCGATCGCGGCGCGCAACCCGCATCCCCTCGATCCACACCTGGTGACGCGCACCACCTACTGCACGCCGCAGATCGCGTCGCTCGGCCTCAGCGAGGCCGAGGCCAAGGCCGCCGGCCACGATGTGTCGGTGGGCGTGTTTCCTTTCCGGGGCAACGCGCGCGCGGTGGTGTGGGGCGAGACCGGCGGGTTCGCCAAGGTGGTCGCCGACACAAGCACCAACGCGGTGCTCGGCGTGCACATCATCGGCCACGAGGTCACCGAGCTCATCTACGGACCCGCGCTCGGCGCGCTCCTGGAGACCACACCCTTCGAGATGTCGCGGGCGGTGGCGCCTCACCCGACTCTCAGCGAATCGCTCGCCGAGGCCGCGCTGGCCGTCTCCGGCGAGGCCCTGCACATCTAGAGGAGCGAGACAAGCGTGGCAGTCGCCAAATCGGACGCGGCCAACAAGGAGGGCCTCGACGCGCAGACGCTGCGCGCCATGTACCGGCACATGCTCCGCTCGCGCGTGCTCGACGAGCGCATGTGGGTGCTCAACCGCCAGGGGCGCGCGCCGTTCTGGATCAGCGCGATGGGCCACGAGGCCATCCAGGTCGCGGTCGGCATGAACATGGAGGCAGGGCGTGACTGGCTGGCGCCGTACTACCGTGACCTGGCGCTGACGCTGGTGCTGGGCATGACCCCGCGGGACCACCTGCTCTCAGTGCTGGCCAAGGCGGAGGATCCCAACAGTGGTGGGCGGCAGATGCCTGCGCACTACGGGTCGCGCGCGCACAACATCATCAGCACTGGTTCACCGGTGACCACCCAGCTGCTGCACGCCGCCGGCATCGCGCTGGCCTTCCGTATGCGCGGCGAGGATGCCGTATGCGTCACTGCCTTCGGCGAGGGGAGCACCAGCGGCGGCGACTTTCACGAAGCGCTCAACTTCGCGGCCACGCACAAGCTCGCCGTGGTGTTCGTGGTGGAGAACAACGGCTACGCGATCAGCGTGCCGGTCGAGAAGCAGATGCCGACCCCGCACGTGTCGGACCGCGCCCAGGCATACGGCATCCCCGGTGTCAGCATCGACGGCAACGACGCCATCGCGTGCTACCGCGCCGCTCGCGAGGCGGTACATCGGGCGCGCCGCGGGGATGGGCCGACGCTGCTCGAGGCCAAGGTGCACCGGCTGACGTCGCACAGCTCCGACGACGACCAGCGACGCTATCGCAGCGCCGAGGACCTCGAGGCGGAGCGCAAGCAGGACTGCATGCCCCGCTTGCGTGGGCTGCTCGAGGATCTCGGCGTCTTGGCGCCGGGCGACGCCGACGCCATGCGCGCCGAGCTGCTGGTCGAGTTGGACGAGGCGACGGCGTACGCGGAGGCGGCGTCCGACCCACTGCCGGAGACGGCCCTGCTCCATGTATACGCGGAGGATTCCTGATGCCCAGCAGGACGTATCTCGAAGCGATCCGCGAGGGGATGCGTGACGAGATGCGCCGCGACGAGCGGGTCATGATCCTCGGCGAGGATGTCGGCGCCAAGGGCGGCGTGTTCGGCGCAACCGAGGGGCTGCAGAAGGAGTTCGGCGAGTTGCGAGTGATGGATTCGCCGCTGGCGGAGTCGTGCATCGTCGGCGTGTGCATCGGCGCGGCCATGAACGGGATGCGTCCCGTCGCGGAGATCCAGTTCCAGGACTTCATCATGCCGGCGGTCGACCAGATCGTCAGCGAGGCGGCCAAGATGCGCTACCGCAGCAACAATGACTGGGGCGTTCCCATGGTGGTGCGCGCGCCGTTCGGCGGGGGAATCCACGGAGCGCTCTACCACTCGCAGTCGATCGAGGCGATGTTCTGCGGCGTGCCCGGGCTCAAGGTGGTGGTGCCGAGCACCCCCTACGACGCCAAGGGGCTGCTGGTCAGTGCGATGCGCGACCCCGACCCGGTGATGTTCTTCGAACACAAGCGGGCGTACCGCTCGGTGAAGGGTGAGGTACCGGACGACGAGTACACCGTGCCGCTGGGCACCGCGGCTGTAGTGCGCGAGGGCGGCGACATCGCCGTCTTCACCTACGGGATCATGGTGCACACCGCGTTGGAGGTTGCCGAGCGCATCGCCAAGGACGGCTTCGAGTGCGAGGTGGTGGACCTGCGCTCACTGCGTCCGCTCGACCGCGATGCGATCGTCGCGAGTGCGCGCAAGTGCGGCAAGGTGATGGTCGCGCAGGAGCCCAACCTTGCCGTGTCGATCTCGTCCGAGGTCGCCGCCATCGTCGCCGAGGACTGCTTTGAGTACCTCGACGCGCCGGTGATGCGCATCGGCGGTCCCGAGATCCCCGCGATGCCGTTCGCGCACGCGCTGGAGACCTTCTACCTGGTCACACCCGACAAGCTCGAGGCTGCGCTGCGGACGCTCGCGACATACTGAGGACGTAACACCATGGCCATGACAGTCACCATGCCGCAGCTCGGTGAGAGCGTCACCGAGGGAACCATCGCTCGCTGGCTCAAGCAGCCGGGGGAGCTGGTGTCCAAGTACGAGTCGATCGCCGAGGTGGTGACCGACAAGGTCAACGCCGAGATCCCTGCGCCCGCCGAGGGCAGCATGGGCGAGCACATCGCCAAGGAGGGCCAGGTGGTGGCCGTCGGCGAGCCGATCTGCACCATCGAGACGGCCGAGCAGGGGCAGGCGAACTCGGCCTGGCACCAAGGTGATGGCGAGGAACAGGCTCCGGCTGAGGCCGGAGCGCAGGCGCCGCAGCCGACGCCGGCGGCCGCCCAGCCAGAACCCGTCGAACAGCCCGTGGCTGCGGCAGCGATCCCGCAGGAGGATGTCGCCGCGCAACCCGCACCGTCAGCTGAGGCACAGCCGGCAGCCGAGGCAACGCCGCAGGAGGCGGTGCCGGGGGCCACTCCAGAGGCTGCCGCGGCGCCTGCCGAAGCCGAGCCCGCCGCAGCAACTCAGTCCTCCCCGGCCGAGCCCGCCGCAGCCGAGCCGAGCCGCGACAGTGGCAATGGCAGCGGCAACGGGAGCAGAAGCGCCAGCGAGGACTTTCACCTCACACCTGCGGTGCGGATGCTGGTGCGCGAGCACGACGTCGACCTCACACAGGTGCAGGGCAGCGGACTCGGTGGGCGCATCTCCAAGAATGACGTGCTGGACTATGTGCAGCAACGTGACGCCGGCGGTGGCGTGGCGCGGCCCGCGCCGGACGCGGCCCCGTCCACCGCTCAGCAGGCATCGGCGGAGACGACCACGGCGCAGCCTGCTGCGACGGCACCGGCTCCGGCTTCTGCGCCGTCCGCTCCAGCACCGGTATCTGCTGCGACAGCGCCCGCGCCCGCCGCTCAAGCTCAACCGCAGGCCGGTGACAGCGACGAGGTGACCCCGCTGACGCCGGCGCGACGGTCGATAGCCGAGCACATGGTGCGCAGCAAGCGAACATCGCCGCACGCGTGGCTGTCGGTGGAGGTCGACATGTCGCGGGTTGCTGGGCTGCGCGCCTCGCGTCGTGCTGAGTTCGAGCAGCATTACGGCGCCAAGCTCACCTACCTGCCGTTCGTCGCGCGTGCCGTATGCGAGGCGCTGCGCCAGTGCCCGACTCTAAACGCGTCGTTCACCGACGACGGGATCATCATCCGCCACGACATCCACCTCGGCATTGCGGTGGCGCTCGAGGCGAACCTCATCGTGCCGGTGGTGCGCAACGCCGATCGACTCAGCATCGCCGGGCTGGCAACGTCAATGCAGGACCTGGGCGACCGGGCGCGTGCCAACAAACTCAAGCTCGACGAGATCCAGGGCGGCACGTTCACCCTGAATAACACCGGCGCGCTCGGCACCGTGCACACTGTGGCGATCATCAACCAGCCCCAGGCGGCGATCCTGGCCATGGATGCGGTCATCAAGCGCGCCGTGGTGGTCAACGACGCCATCGCCATCCGGCCGATGATGAACCTGGGATTGAGCTTCGATCACCGCATCAACGATGGGCTGTCGGCGACGCGTTTCACCAAGACGGTCAAGGAGATCCTCGAAAACATCGACGTCAACTCGGCATTGCTCTAGGGGAGACGACATGGCGAAATTCATGGTGGTTTATCACGCTCCGGAGTCGGCGCGGGAGATGATGGCCAATATCACGCCCGAGCAGGCGAAGGCCGGCATGGACCTGTGGGGGGCCTGGATGGAGAAGAACAAAGACTCGATCACCGACCTCGGAGCGCCGTTGGCGGGCAGCAAGCGCGTGCGGTCCGATTCCGTCTCCGACGCACGCAACAGCACGGTGTCGGGGTACACCCTCCTCCAGGCGGACTCGCCGGAGGCCGTGGTCCAGATCGTGAAGGACCATCCTCACTTCCACACGCCCGGCGATGCGTCGATAGAGGTGTTCGAGGTGCTGGCGATTCCGGGGATGTAAACGCGGCCGAGGTTGCGCGTTGGTGATCGCGTGGGCGCGAGGGGTACGGTGGCGACTGAACCCATACCGGCAGATCGACCGCTTGGTGGCACGGGTGTCCGGCGCGGGCACGACTGAGACGCCGCCCTTCCGGCTGCCGCACGCGCGCTACGGGGTCAGTCGGGGAGCATGTGCGGGTGCCGCCAGTCGGTCGGCGGCACGAACGTCTCTTTGATGGCACGCGGCGATGCCCAGCGCAGCAGGTTGAACGCCGAGCCCGCCTTGTCATTGGTGCCGCTGCCGCGGCTGCCGCCGAAGGGCTGCTGGCCGACGACGGCGCCGGTTGGCTTGTCGTTGATGTAGAAGTTGCCGGCAGCGTTGCGAAGCACATGCGTCGCGGTGTCGATGGCGCCGCGGTCGGTGGCGAAAACCGCTCCGGTGAGGCCATACGGCGAAGTGCCGTCGACGGTGCGCAGCACTGACTCCCAGTTGTCATCCTGGTATGGGTGCACGGTGAGGATGGGGCCGAAGAGCTCACGCTCCATGAGGTCGTGGTGCGGGTCGGCGGTCTCGAAGATGGTGGGACGTACGAACCATCCCTCGCCGGCATCGCATTCACCTCCCGCAACCAACGAGATCGAGCCGTCGCTGCGAGCGGCGGTGATCGCGGCCTCGTGGGTGCGGAACGCCGGCTCGTCGATGACGGCGCCCATGAACTGGCGGAAGTCGGTGGGGTCACCCATGGGGAGCGATTCGGTTGCTGCAGCGAGCGGACCGCGCAGCTCCTCCCACATGGCGCGCGGTACGTAGGCGCGCGATGCCGCCGAGCACTTCTGTCCCTGGTACTCGAATGCACCGCGCACCAGGCCGACGAGCAGCGCATCCACCGACGCCGACTCGTGCGCCACCACGAAGTCCTTGCCGCCGGTCCCACCGACCAGTCGCGGATAGGTGCGGT
>CATPBU010000002.1 GCA_955652455.1 Candidatus Dormiibacterota bacterium | reverse complement strand
CGCCCTCGCGGATCTCCAGCGCCTCGACCATGGCCGCGACGATGAGCGGCTGGGAGATGCTCTGGCCGCACTCGATCGCCAGGGCCTTGTCTGCGTACGCCTCGTCGGCCATCGCGGCAGGCACGAACAACTCCCGTGGCACCGCCGCCATGGCAGCGAGGACGCGCGAGTCGCGAATGCCGCCTCGACGCAGGGTGTCGAGCATCTCGCCAACCTCCGCACGCATCGTGGTGGTGTAGCAGATGCGGACCGATCAGGCTCGTGGCTCAGTCCTCGCGGTACTCGCGGGTTCCGGTTGCGGGGTCGTACCAGACGCGCATCCGCCTGCCTGTCTCGGGATCGATGAACACCTCACTGGTGGGATGCGCGCCCAGATTGGGTCCGGTGCGACCCGGCCGGTACCTGTCCCAGCCGATCACAGTGGCGACGACCACCAGCACCACCGCGGCGACGATCACCAGCGGGAGGATGCTTGCGGCCGCGTCGACGGACACCAGGGCGCTCGCTGCCGTCAGCCGCTCGGCGGCAGGGCTTCGACGACCACCGCCGTGCCGTAGGCGACGATCTCGCTCATCGTCTGCCCCATCTCCGAGGAGTCGAACCGCATCATCACCACCGCGTTGGCGCCGGCCGCGGTGGCGCTCTGGACCAGCCGGTCGATCGCCTCCCGCCGGGCGTCCTCGAGCAGCTTGGTGTAGGACTTCACCTCGCCGCCGGCGATGCTGCGAAACCCCGCCGCAATGTTGCCGCCGACCCCGCGCGTACGGACGGTCAAGCCGAACATCTCGCCGATCACCCGGGTGACCCGCATCCCGGGGACGTTCTCGGTGGTCGTCACGATCATGTCTGCCTCCTACTGCTGCGGCTCGAGGACCAAGTCGTCGGGTGGCGTCTGTGGGACCTTCCACACCAGGAAGGCCTTGTTCCAGCGGCGGTGGTACTCGTTGGCAGCCTCGACGGCAGCATGGTGGGCACGCTCGAACGCCGCCAGGTCGCCGGCTTCGCAGGCCACGAAGACCGGACCGAGGTCCTCGTCGATGAACGCCTCGACATCGTGCTCGTACTTGGGGCGCGTGACGTTGCCGAGCCGGAAGAGCTTGCGCATCTCCTTGAGCTGCCAGGTGGCGAGCGGCCAGTTCTCTGCCCGGCCGGCGTGGTACGCCTTCCACATCCGCGCTCCGATCTCGGGCATGAGGCGGGCAAAGCCGGGCTGGAGGGCGGTGAGGGTCTCCACCTCGAGGCGTTCAGGGTTCTTGGGCTGCGGCGATTCGCTCAACGAAGGCTCCTTTCCGTGGCTCCCGGCAGTGTAGCCACGGCATTCGTCGCCGCAGGGTTGTGACGGATCGCACGCACGGGCGTTTGCGCAGTCGATGATCGCCGCCGTGACCAGAGCGGTGCAGGGCACAGTGACACCCTTCGAGGAGGTGTATCGAGAGCATGCCGACGCCGTCTTTCGCTTCTGCGTCTCCCAGCTGCGCGACCCAGCCACGGCAGAGGATGTCACCGGCGATGTCTTCGCGGCGGCGTTTGCCGCCTACGGGAGGGTTCGCCCGGAACCTGACGGCGTGCGCACCTGGCTGTTCCGGATCGCCCGCAACGCCGTGATCGACCAGTACCGTCGGGAGGGACGCCGCCGTTCGCTGCTCAGCCGCATCGGCCACAACCGCGAGTTCCCCTCGACCGTCGAGGACACTGCTGAGCAGCGCGGCGACCTGCGCTCTGTCTGCGCAGCGATCGAATCGCTCCGCGAACGCGACCGCCAGCTGGTGGGCCTGCGCGTGGCGGCCGGGTTGAGCTACGCGGAGGTGGCCGCGGTGGTGAACATGCGTGAGGGTGCAGCGCGGATGGCGACCCTTCGCGCGCTCGAACACGTGCGTGCGACGTTGAGGGCAGAGGCGTGAGCGACCAGGACGACCGCGACCTTTCCGCCGCCTTCGAAGAACTGCGGGCGCCACGCTCCACCGCCAACTACGCCGACCGCGTGCCCAGCGTCGAGGCCGTGGAGACCGTGTACGCGCGCCGCTGGCCCCAAGCAGTTGCCACAGTCCTGGCCGTGCTCGTCGCCATCGGCGGAGCGGGCACGTTCCTGGCGCTGCGCAACGCGCGGCAGGGTGGGGTCGGCTCCAGCGCCGGGTATCCGAGCGCACGGACCGATGCGGCGATGGCATTCGACTCAACCAGCGGCCTCACTGTGCTGTATGGCGGCTCGTCGGCGTCGGGATCGACGCTGGCCGACACTTGGACCTGGGATGGCTCGTCATGGGCGACGACGACGGGCCCGTCGCTCGGCAAGCTGATCGGCGCGCGCATGAGCGACGACCCGGCCGACGGCGGGGTGCTGCTCACCGGCCTGCCCCAGCCGGCCAACCAGGGCAGCGGCATCGCTTGCGTGGGCGGTTCTGGGACCGGATCCATTGGACCGGCGACCGGCTCGGTCGCGCCCGGCACCCAGGTTGCGTCGCCGCCGTCGCCGTCGGGCACCGCGGTCACCGCCTGCCCAGCCCCGGCCGCCACGCCTTCGCTGCAGACCTGGCTCTTCACCGCCAGGGGGTGGACCCACCTTGCCGGCTCCACGTCGGCCACGTTCAATGCGGACATCCCGTACTCCGGCTCGCAGCTCGCATACGACTCCACCAGCGGAGAGGTGATCGCGGTGAGCACAGCGGTGATGCCCGCGTGCGGGGCTCCATTG
>CATPBU010000001.1 GCA_955652455.1 Candidatus Dormiibacterota bacterium | reverse complement strand
GGCCCCATAGAGGTAGCCTGGGTTGATGCAGCAGGTAACGCTCGGTCGCACCGGGCGGGATCACCATCTTCGACACCGCGCAGGGCTACGGATTCGGCACATCCGAGCGCCTTCGCGCGCGAGCCCCCGAGGGTTCTGCTCGAGAAGACGTGGTCATGGCGACCAAAGGCGGGCTGCGATCCATTGGGCGGGGGCGCATCGTGCGCGACTCGAGCCCGGAGTCGATCCGGCGCGGTGTCGACGACAGCTTGCGCGCGCTCAACACGGATTACATCGACATCCTCAGGTGCACTGGCCAGACCCGAACACGCCGTTGGCGGCAACGGCGACCGCTCTGGCAGAGCTGGTCACCGCGGCGGATGTGCGGCCGGCCTCTCGATTCGACGTTCGTCCACTGGTGACCCGCGCGTCTGGGACGACGGCTAGCTCTTCTTCCGTATCGTGGCGTCCGACAGGACCATGACTGCTCTTCGCGGAAAGCCGCTGGACGAGACCACCTGGCAGGACTTCGCTCGGCTTGTTGAGAAGCACAACGGCGTACGGGGCGGCTGCTGGTGTATGGCCTTCCACCCAGAGGGTGTGGGCCGCACGAGGACCGCGGCGCAGAACCGAACGGAGAAGGAGCGTCGAGTTCGGGAAGGCGCGGCCCACGGCGCCCTCGTGTACGACGGGCCGACGTGCGTGGGCTGGTGCCAGTTTGGGCCGACCGACGAGCTACCACGCATCAAGCACCGGCGCGACTACCTCGAAGGTCTGACCGCCCTTCCGGATTGGCGAATAACCTGCTTCTTCGTCCACAGTAAGTACAGGCGCAAAGAGGTCGCGTCTGCCGCGCTCGACGGTGCTCTGCAGGAGATCGCCCGACTCGGAGGAGGAACGGTGGAGAGCTACCCAGAGGACGTCGAAAGCCGATCGGTCTCCACGTCGTTCCTTCACAACGGAACGGTCTCGATGTTCGAACGCCAGGGGTTCGAGCGAATCCGGCGTCTCGGAAAGTATCACTGGGTGGTCGCAAAGGTCGTGCCTGCAGCGTCGAGCGTGGCGACGTCCTTCGCCGAACCACACGACCCCATACCCGACGCGGGCGTCTGAAGTCCTGAAGGGGATCCCGATGGAAGAACTCGACGGCACAGCAATCATCGTCTGTATTGACGCCGCCCAGTGGGAGTCCTGGCTGTCCGATCACCACGACCTGCGGACCGGTGTGTGGCTGAAGATCGCCAAGAAGGGTTCGGGTACAGCATCGGTGACACCGCTGGAAGCGCTCGAGACCTGCCTGTGCTATGGCTGGATCGACAGCCAACGCCGGTCCCACGACGAGACACACTTCCTGCAGAAGTATTCGCCTCGCCGGCCGAAGAGCTCGTGGTCGAAGGTCAATGTCGAGAAGGTTGAGACCCTGATCGCCGCAGGCCGCATGCGCCCACCTGGCCTCGCAGAAGTCTCGGCCGCCAGGGCAGGTGGACGATGGGGCGCCGCCTACGCATCACAAAGAAACGCATCCACCCCGTCCGACCTCACCGCAGCACTGGAACAGAACAACAAGGCAAAGGCCTTCTACGGATCCCTCAACAGAACAGACCAGTACGCTGTGATGCTGCTTCTCACGAAGTCAAGGACACCCGCCAGCCGGGCCACCCGACTCCACAAACTGGTCGCCCTACTGGAAGTGGGCCAGAAACCCTGACAATCTTGCCGACAGGGACGAGCCAGCCCACCTGGCTCGGGCCGCGGCAACTCCCATTCGACGAGAGCGCAAGAAGATCGCATGGCGAACGCTCCAGACATTGCCGTCACCGGCGTCACCGGCCATATCGGAGGGCGCGTAGCGCGACGGCTCGCGGAGCGGGGCGTCTCGCAGCGCATCGTTGTCCGCGACCTGAGCAGCGCGCCGGACATCGCGGGTGCATTGGCGGTTCAAGCGCCGTCGTATGGTGATGCACCGGCAATGCGAGCGGCTCTCGAGGGGACGCGGACCCTATTCCTCGTCTCCGCCCGGGAAACCCAAGACCGGCTTCAGCAGCACCTCACAGCCGTGAACGCAGCGCGCGCTGCCGGCGTTGAGCGGATCGTCTACCTCTCTTTCGTAGGGGCAGCCCCGGAGGCCACCTTCACCCTCGCCCGCCAGCATTACGAAACCGAGGAGGCGATCCGCGCAGCCATCCCCCATTGGACATTCCTGCGCTCCAGCCTGTACGCCGACTTCGTTCCCTACATCGCTGGCGAGGACGGGGTGATCCGAGGGCCGGCCGGGGACGGGCGGGTGGCCTGGACGCCCCGTGATGACGTAGCCGACGTCGCCGCCGCCGTCGTCCTGGCCGGGGACGAGCATGACTGCAAGACCTACAACACCACCGGGGCGCGGACGTTGAGCTGCGCTGAGACGGCCGAAATTCTCGGTGCAGTCACCGGACGGCCGATCAGGTACCACGCCGAGACCATCGAAGAGGCGTGGGGGTCACGCCGCCACTTTGGCGCGCCCGACTGGGAGGTCGATGGCTGGATCACCTCGTATGCGGCTGTGGCCAACGGTGAGATGGACATCGTCAGCGATACCGTGGCGCGGGTGACGGGGCGACCGGCCGCAGAGCTGGAGCCATTTCTGCGTGCCAACCCCGACCTATGGAGACATCTCTCGTAACGGCGTCAGACCAGGCGGAACACAAACGACAGCGGGACGCCGGGATGACAATCCCGCAACGGCCGGCGGTCGCCATGTTTCGCGAATGATGAGAAGGCGCAGGCTGTCACGACAGTGGCGCTGGCAAAGCTATCGGAGGCACCGTCTGGGCCGCGACCTCCGGAGGCCGGGGCCAAGCGGGCCCGACGAGCCCTGAACTGGGGGATACTGCTCAGTGCCGCTGCCTTCACCGGCGCCGGCCTCTGGCTCAGCGTCGTCAACCCGCTCGTCGTCCGCGAATCGACACGCTATGCCGACGCTCCCACCTGCGCGCGCGTCGCCGACGCGCTCACCACGCACGACTGTGTGGTGCTGGTCCCCGGGACCGTCGATTCGGCGGTGGTCACAACGGCGACCCAAGGAGCCCTGAGACCGCTGCTCACCATTGATTGCCCCCCTCTCCGGCTGCATCTGCTCAGCGTGGAGATCCCCAGGCCCTCACGCGCCTTCTACCACCTGCAACCTGGCCAGCCCCTCTCGTTGAAGCTGTGGCACGGGCGGATCACCGGCGTCTACGTGACCACCGGCGACGCACTCCGGACGGACGCCAGCCCGTACATCCAGGACAGCCTGGACCTGAGCCTTGGCCTGTTCGCCCTCGGCGTGGGTCTGGCACTGATCCTGATCCATCCACCTCGAGCCCTGGCCCGGCGCCTGGCTCAGCGGACCCGCTGGCACCGGGAGCTGGACGTGCCTGCCTCGGGGCGCGGATCGCTCGGGCGCATGTTGCGCGATCGACCTCTACGCCTGGGGCTGCTCGGTTTGCTGTTGCTCCAAGTGCTCGACATCGTCACCAGCATCCGGGACAGCTCTCATGGCTTGTTCGAGGCCAATCCGCTGGCTGTCCGGCTGATCGATGCCTACGGCCCAGTCGCCGGACTGTCCGGCATCAAGGTTCCGGCCACGATCGCCTTCTTCCTGGCCTTGACCCGGCTGCCCCGTCGCATCGCCATCGTGGTCACCTACGCGGGAGTCGCGGTGATGGTCTACATCGTCGCTCAGAACGTCGCCCTGGGCAGCGTCGCCGGCGCGGCATGAGCCGTTGACGGAGACGGGCGGTCAGGTGCGCGACACGGCGTCAGTCCGGCAGGAGCGGGATCGACAGGCCCTGGTCACGCCCGAGCTGCACGGCGCGGGTGATGGCGCTGGACCCGAAGCGGTCGCGGACCAAATCGAGCGCGGTGTCGAGGGCGCGGCCGCTGTGACGGTCGAGAGGAAGGAGGAGCTGGACCGCGTCCTCGTCGTCCAGGCTGCTCACCGCGACGCCGACGAGGGTGAGGCCCTGGCGGTCGATCACCGGCAAGGCCGTCACCATCAGGCCTCTGGCAGTGGCGAGGATCGGCTGTGTCTCCGCAGTCGCACGAGCCATCGTGTGCGACCGCGTCACACGCGAGAAGTCGTCGAAGCGCAGTCGGAGAACGACGGTCCGGCCGATCCGACCGGCGGCGCGCATCCTCCGCGTGACACGGTCGACGAGCGCGAGCACGGTCGCGTCGATCTCGTCGGCGGTCTTCGGCTTTCGGCCGAGGGCGCGTTGCGAGCCGATTGAGCGTCGACGGCGGCCCGGCTGAACCCGCCGTGGGTCGTGGTTGAGGGCGAGAGCGTGGAGGTGACGGCCCGACGCCGGACCGAGGATCGAGATCAGCGCGGCCTCCGCGAGGCGGGAGACCTCGCCGACGGTCGTGATTCCCAGCGCGTGCAGCTTCCCGGCGGTGACCTCCCCGACACCCCACAGGCGTTCAACGGGTAGCGGGTGCAGGAACGCGAGCTCGCCGTCGGCGGGGACAACGAGGAGACCGTCGGGCTTGGCCACGCCGCTCGCCACCTTGGCGAGGAACTTGGTACGGGCGACCCCGACAGTGATCGGTAGGCCAACGTGCTCGAGGACGTCGCGCTTCAACTGCGCCCCGATCTCCGTCGGTGTGCCGGCGATCCGTTCCATGCCGCGGACGTCAAGGAATGCCTCGTCGATCGACAACGCTTCGACGACGGGCGCCGTTCGGCTGAACACCTCGAACACCGCCTTGCTGGCTTCAGCGTAGGCTGGGAAACGTGGTGGGACCACGATCGCCTCGGGACAGACGCGGCGGGCCTGGCTCAGGGCCATCGCTGTTCGGACCCCGCGAGCTTTGGCTTGGTAGCTCGCTGCGAGCACGACGCCAGCACCGACGATCAGCGGCCTCCCGCGAAGCCCGGCGTCGTCACGCTGCTCGACCGAGGCGTAAAAGGCATCAAGATCGGCATGGAGGATTGTCTCCTGGATAGCAGCCACGAACAGATGTTCGCACGATGGGCGGAGAACCGGAAGCCCCGTTCTGTCCGAGCCGATGGGTGCGGCCCGCAACCGAGGTGACGCGAGGAGCAGACGTGCCGAGTGACCTGGCCACGGTTCGGATGCTGGTCGGTGAGGAGCGTGGACTGGCCGTCGTGGCAACGCTGCGCGCGGACAACACGATGCAGGCGTCTGTGGTCAACGCGGGCGTCCTACAGCACCCCCTGACCGGTGAAGACGTCGTCGGCTTCGTCGCCATTGGCGGCACGGTCAAGCTGCGGAACTTGCGCATGCAGCCGCAGGCGACCGTGGTCTTCCGGGTTGGCTTCCGATGGGTCAGCGTCGAGGGCCGCGTCACGCTCATCGGCCCGGATGACCCGGCCACCGGGTTCGACCCGGCGCGGCTGGCTCAACTGCTGCGCGACGTCTTCCTGTCCACCGGCGCCACGCATGACGACTGGCCCACGTACGATCGAGTCATGGCCGAGGAGCGTCGCTGTGCGGTGCTCGTCGCGCCGGATCGCATCCACAGTCCTCGCTGAGGCCAACAGCGCCTCCGCACAGTGCTCGGACACTGCGGGAACGTTTGGGGAACGGAGCGCCCGTACTGTGTGCGCAGATCTGAGAGGAGTTGGAGGTGACACGATGAGCGAGATTTGCACCACGGGCATATGGTGTCCGAAGACGAGCCGGGAGCGAGAGTTCGTCGCGGCGTGGACGACGTTCGCGGGCTGGGCGAGCGGGATGCCCGGCGCCGGGACGCTGCGGCTCACGCGCGACGAGGGCGACGCGGGGCGTTTTGTCAGCTTGGGCGTCTGGAGGAGCAATGAGGCAGTCCACGCCTGGAAGGGTTCGCCGGACTTTCGGCACCGCATCGGGCGTGTGCTGGAACATGTAGATTCGGTCGAGCCTTCGGAACTTGCGGTCGTGGCGACCGCCACATCAGACTCAGCCACGATACCGACGTGAGAGGAGACTACGATGACGCTTCAACTTGGCGACACCGCACCAGATTTCGAGGCGGAGACGACGGAAGGCCGGATCCGCTTCCACGACTGGATCGGCGACTCCTGGGCGGTCTTGTTCTCGCACCCGAAGGACTT